>JAGNLY010000005.1:0-19635 GCA_017999345.1 Candidatus Woesebacteria bacterium | reverse complement strand
CTATTTTATACATATCTATATATTAATAACTATAAAATTATGATTGCGACAATTGACTACCAGACTATGCAATAATAATTCGGTTAATATGCGTTAATTAAAAATGCCTCTAAATTCGGTCTAAAAATTATACGGATATAGTCTAATTACACGAATCTTAAGCGAAGATTAGACCTTATAAAAGATGAAACATATCTATATAGATCAAAACCCACTTTAGAAAAATCCTTCACAAAATATCTGCAAAAAGTTATAGAAATTAAACTAACACGAGGCTTTAATAGATATGGGATTTTATTATAAGTAGGTCAAATAGAGAGGACTACTATTTTTTTTAACATGTTTTCTTTGGTCTGCTATAATTTCAATATATGAATCTCAAAAATAAAACAATCATTGTTACTGGTGCAAGCGATGGAATTGGCAGAGAAATAGCAGTCAGATTAGCAAAAGATGAGGCTAATTTAATACTTCTTAGTAGAGATGAAAAAAAACTTAAATTGGTCCAAAAAGAAATATCTAAGATTGGATCTAAATCAAGTTATTTTGTTTGTGACTTAAAAAACCTAAATGAAATTAGGGAGACTGTAGAAAAAATATCTAAAAATTATAAAAATATTGATGGATTGATTAATAATGCTGGAATTTGGCAGAAAAAAGACAATCTAGAAAATATATCTGATGAAATAATTATTGAAGTTCTGCAAACAAATTTAACTGGTTTGATTTTGTTAACTAAATACATAATGCCTCTCTTGCTTCTAGTTGATGAGGCTGTACTTATAAATATATCTTCAAGATCTGGACATTTTGCTGATAACGGCCAATCAGTCTATGCAGCGAGTAAATATGGCGTCAGAGGTTTTACCGAAGTCTTGCAAAAAGATCTTAAAGAGACAAATGTTAGAGTGGGAGGTGTATACCAAGGAGGAACCAACACTAAATTATTTGAAAAGGCCGGCGAGAATTGGCCAAAAGAAAAATATAATAAATTTATTCCAACCCATGAATTAGCGGAAGTTGTTGTTTTCATGGCTTCAAGACCTAAAAATGTTTGGCTTTCTGAAGTCAGAATTGAAAGTAAATAATTTTTACCGCCCCCAAACGAACATCTAAGCCTTGCTCAGCAGAGAGTTTCAGTTTAGCTCATGGTTTAATAAATGTTTAAAAACGAATATCTAAGCTTTGCTTAGCAGAGAGTTTCAAATTGATTCTTAGTTTTAATATATTTTCAAAAGCGAACATTCAGGCGGACTGCCTGCGAGAGTTTCAGTTTACCTCATGGTTTAATAAATGTTTAAAAACGAACATCTAAGCCTTGCTTAGCAGAGAGTTTTTAAACATTTATTAAACGCTCTGCATTATGAATTCTAAGCGACTCTTGGTGCTCACACCACTTGGTTTTATCGATTCTGCTTGTGATGAATCACTAACAGCCATGAAGCCGTTTTTGACCGTATTTACGTTGAATTTATTTGAGTTTAAATAGACTGTGAATGCGCCTTGTTCATTTGTCGTTGTGATGGCCACCAGCTCTGTTTTTCCCAAATTACTAATCTCCACGATCACACCTTCAATTGGTGTTTGGTTGGTATCAAGCACGTGTCCCACGATTTTTGTTATTTTAAGAGATTTTGTGGTTTTGATTGTTAATTCCAGAATATAAAAAAGAATTACAATAAAGTTAATCACTGTCGGATAAAAGATAGTTATTAAGATTGATAACAAGAAAAGTGGCCAAAAAAGTTTTACAAATCTTATTTTTCTTACAAATAACATCAGTTTGGCATTAATAATTTGTTTGGTGCTAAGGTTGTTTTTTTGTTTTTCAGCTTCAATTTTATCGATTGGTATTAGAAAAAGTTTTTCATATATATCTGATTTATAAGTAAAAATTTCCCCTCGATAGAATTCTTGAGCAGTTAGGTGCTCTGGTTTTTGTTTTGAAGTAGGAAATTTATAATTTGGATGACTGACATTAATAAAATATTTGCCCTTTTCCAGCTTTATTCCTTGATATATTCCATTTTTATCAGATATTACGGTTTTTACAACTTTTTGTTGCGAATTTTTATTTGCAGAGATGACAACAACTAAGGCATAGGGCACAGGAGCATTGGTCTGAGAGTCAAAAACAATTCCTTGAGGTGTGTTTGGTGGAAGCAGTCCCATGGCCTGAAGAATTTTTTTAACCAAACCCCAAGTCCACCTTTGTCCCAAGATAATTAATAGTAGGAATAAGCCGATAAAAGGAATTGCTGTCGAGGTTGCTAGCGCTCCAAATGGACCAATAAGTTCTATCGCTTTGATTATTATTTTTTTAATTACTTCTCGAAATATAGATTTTGCTTGAGCAATTGGTTCTGGAATTATTTTTTCGATTTCGTTGATAACTTTAACAATTATTTCATCAGGTGGTAGAACTGGGATTTTAATAATTGGTGTCGGTTGGGGCGATGTCGGTGCTATTGAGGGAGTTGCTTCTGGTGTGGTGGTTTCTGGAGGGTAGGTGATGTATTTTTGAGTGATAATAATTTTAAGACCAACTATCACACTAATATTACCGGCTTCATCTGTGATAATGAAATCTAGGGTAATAATCTGATCTCTAGGCAAGATTCCAAGTTGAAAATCCCAGTCGCCATTTTCATCGATTACAAAATTAATTATTTTATTGGCCTGATCTGGAATTTTTACAGTCACTTGCACACTAGAGTTTTTTTCACCTGTACCTACAAATATTGGCGAATTATTTTCGAGTGCAATCGGATCATTAGGAATGCTGTCTATATTTTGAGCGGAAATTGATGCATCGAACTCTCCAATGAGGTCGATATCAAAGTTTGGAGACAGGGTGTCAATCGTAAATGACCATGTGGCAGAGAAGTTAAAGTTGCCGGCAGAATCATAGACATATATTGTCCAGGTATGAAGACCATCATCTATAATTTCATTTGGAGCCAATGAATACTGTCCAGAATCAGAATCATAAGTCAAATCGTAGTCGTCATTGGAGTTTTGAGAAGTTGAAATTTGATCAAAATATATTACTTCATCCAGATAAAGAACGTAGTGGTGAATGTCAACATTATCAGTTGATTGCTGCCAGATAAAAATCGGCGTGCCGTCATTAAGCAAGCTTTCATCTTCTGGAGATATTAGAATTGGTGCAGATGGAGGCCAAATATCAGGCACAGTGGCAGTTACAACTTTATTTCTAATTTTTGGATTGGTTGTATTGAGCTCTCCTGGACCAATTCCATAATCTTGAGCAAATATCTTGTTGTTAACACTAAGAAAAAAGAATAACAACAAAAAAAAGATTGTTTTTGGGATAAAAGCTAAAAGTTTGGCAATTTTAGGATTATTGTTCCAGAGTGTCATCATGATCACTCTCTCTAGAACCTATTCTTTGGATTTGGTTCTCAAGTTCTTCAATTTTCTTCCTATCCATTTCTTTTCTGTGATTTAGATGTTTTTTAATTGAGAGTAGCAATATAATGATGGTTAATAGGCCAGTGAAAACTGCGACAACTAGTTTGATTGGTAAAAGCCAAAAACTGCTGTTGGCAACGACGATGGAGCCTTTGTTTCCATAACTCATGACTAATTTAGCATTGTATGGTCCAAATCCCCAAATTCTTTTCCATTCACCTGAAAATTCTCTACTTGTGATTGGGAAAATATTTTTTGGGCTAACTTGAATGTCATCAACTTTTCTATTGAAAATATCAAATATTTCAACGTTCATTTGTGGAGTGATGTGAACATCAGAATTATTTTCAATAGTAAAGGAGAAAGGAACTGGTCCGTACTCTGAAAATTCTGGAATAGTAAAGTTTCTAATATATGCTTCTTCATTTATGACACCATCAACCACAACATAAATAAGAGTACCAACTCTTTGATTAACTGCTGATTGAGAATCGCCCTGAAGTTCTAAGCCGTTGCCAACTTTATTTGGTTGATGCAAAACCATGGCATAGTGTCCTCCTGGAAGTGCATCCTCAGGTATTTCTATTAAAACATTTAGTCCAACTGTTTCATTTGGAGCAATCGTATTCTCATTTGGAATAATTGTTAGCCATGAAGCCAGACTCCACCTATTTGATGTTGTGTCATCAACAGCGATTGGAGTTGAACCGTCTTCACTAAGTATGAAGTCCTGAGCTGTGGTGGTCACATTTACTGGTTGAGTAGATAAATTTTTAACTCTTAGTTGAACTTGAAGCTTTTCTCCTGGCTTTGCTTTTAGAGTGCTGTCTTCACCGACTCTTGGTGGAATTGCAGTTAGGGTTACTTGATTTTGATCTACGACTGGAGCAGGCTCCATAGTCAGACCGGTTTCTGTAGCAGATATTGGAACAGCTTGCTGTAATTGAGTATCATCTGCTGACTGAGCAAAAGCTGACGATACTATTTTTGTTGAAAAGTTGAATACAAAAAATGATAAAACCGCAACGGCAAAAATTATCATACTTGCGGTTGTTTTTGGTTTTTTAGATGAAAGTTTTTGGGCAGTTTTCATGGTTTATCTTTTTTTTAAAATGTTGCTGTTGCTGTGTAATTAATGTTATTTTCGTATTGTCCTGCACTTTGAACATTTGAGATGATTGCTCTATAGCAAACATATAAATTTTGATTATCAGATACTGTTGCTGCACTAAAAATTGTTTGTGGTGCTTGGCTATTTTCATTATCTGCAAATTGTCTTGCACAGTAAGTTCCAGAACAACCACCGGCTACTGTGTCATACTCGAAAGGAGCAGTAAGGCCACTGGCATTGATATTGTCTAAAGAGAAACCAAACCCTTTTACTGAAGCTGTGGTCCATTCATCCGCAACAGCATGAGTCATGGTTGAGGTATTTCCAACAGAATCAGGTATACAGTTGCCACCAGTGTTATCGCCAACACAAGTGCCACCATTTCTTCCTAGTTGATCATTGGCAACAGCAGTAACAACATAACCGTTGGCAGCATTAGTTGAAACTGAAAGTGCTTGAGCTGCATCTGTGAAGCTTGAAATTGACAACTCTCCAAGAGGTACGGCCGCTGCGGTTGTGGTTACGTCGGTGGTTTGACCACAGGCTGTGGCACCACTTGCTACGCCACTAATTTGGAAAGTAATCTGAGGAGCAACACTTGCTGTGACTCTAACTGACTCGACTACACCAATTGAAACTGAAGTTGAGTCTCTAACTACAAACGAACTATCTAAGTGTTGAACTATGACTCTATAAGTATCAGCTGCTCCGGTTGAGTGAGCGCTTTTTGGTGCAGGATTAATTATAGAGTTAAGGACAACAGCGTCATTAGTTGTTCCATTGAATGGGGAACCAATTGCGCCATTGCCAGAATAAGCACACTCATATGAATGATATTCTTGGGCTCCAACGGTAATAGCTGATGCAGTAGCAGTTCCTGCAACAAAATTATAATTTGCTATATCAGCTGGACATGTCACTGTTGGAGCAGAATTGCCGAAGTCAAATTGACCTGCATCTGGAATTCCGTCAGCAGCGTTGGCATCATTTGACTCTGATGGTACTAAAATTCTAAATCTACCATTTGGAATAGCATTGGTTGTGGTAAATCTAACGGTTTGGGTTGCTGATTGGGTGGAGATAACGTCGTCATTATTATCAACATCACCTGCAAGTAAGACTGGAGTCACATTAAAAACTCCGGCTGAGTCGACACTGGTAATTGTATAAAGAGCCAGACTATTTGTATCTCCGATAGCGACAACGTCGTCAGTGATAAGTTGAGCCGAGGTCGTGGATGGAGCAGCACCAGTAGTTGTATTGATTAATACTTGAGATGATCCAGCAAGATTTCCTGTGGTTAAGCTGCCTCTAAAAGATAGTCTTGAGTTTGAAAGAGTGGCCGAGACGTTTGACAAACTTGCTGATTGACTCTTTTGATATGAGCCACCAATAAACATTGATGCTACAAGAAAAGATGCAATTAGTATTCTTTTTGTTGGTGTTTTTATCATTTAAATTATAAAATTTTTCTCATCAGTACAAGACTATTAAAATAGTCCTAATTTAAGTTTATACATATTGGTTCACAGATGCAATAGGGTAGTATTATATTGACTGTTTTTTAATTTTTTTCGAGTAAAAAAGCATGACAATAATTCCTAAAATGAACACAAAAATGAGAGAAAATGGCAAAGCATAAACGACCTTGATGTAGTTATTCTTTTGAAGCTGGTTTTCATCTACATTCACTACAATTTGGTACGGTCCTAGCAAAAACTTTGGTTTAAATGCGAACGAGCCAGTTTCAGGTTTATCAGAAGATTCGCCGGATCTTAATGCTCTTATTTCTCTAGAGTTCAATCCAAGAATGACGTCAGGATAAATTTCAAATTCTGCAACTACTTCTTTTCTCCAATTTAGGATTTTTGCACTGCCTGTGGCAGTTGAAGACGAGAGACTATCATTTTTGATCAGAGGAATAAATTCTATTTTGCCGAAACTATCCACAAAAGTTTTGCTTTTTAGATCAATAATTTTTATCGCTTGTTCTAGAGTTGGATTCTTGGAAACCAAAACTACCAGATTGCTGCCAATTGCTCCGCTCACTTGAGAATATGATGAGGTGAGTTGAAGCGGATTTAATTCTGAAAATCCGGCGCTTCTTTTGGAAAAAAATAAAACTGTGATGGGATATTCTTTTTCTTCAGCATCACTTGGTACATCAATATGCAAAGTTAGTTGGGCTTTTTTGTGAGCCGGGACAGAGAGTTCTTTAATGTCACTGGCTCCAAAGCTGATGTAGGGAAAACTAAGTTGATTTGATATGACCGCTCGGCCTGTTTTTCCATCAGAGGTAAAATCAACAATAGAAGGGAGAACAGTAATTGTTTCATCTCCTGTGTTCTCCAAAATAACGGTATGATCTCTGGTCGTTCCTGGAGAAACATGTAAATATGAGATTGGTGGAGTAACGCTAAGGTTAATATTTGATTGAGCAACTGCCCTAGATTTAAAAAAGCCCAGAAAGATGACTAAGAAAATGATAAATTTAATGACTCTCATATAACCAAGTTCCTATATTAATATCCTGGCACAGCTACAAAAACCACTGCTGTTTCGTAGTTACCACTGGCCTGTACACCTGTTATTCCAGCTTTGTAAGTAATAGTTGATTGTCTTTGGTTGGCAATATTACTTGAACTCATAACAACCTGCATATTATCGGCAGTTTCAATGTCAGCAAAATTTTTGTAATAGGTGCTGTCAATAAAATTACTTGGGATGTCATCGCCAGTCATGTTATATCCAAATCCTGGAATTGATTGATTGTTCCATACTTCTGCCAAAACGTGAGTACAACCACCGGCGTTACAAGTTGTGTCTGGAATTTCATCAACTCCATTGGTGTTTCTTAATGGATGGATTTCATACGCATAGACAGAATATCCTCCGGCACCTCTAGTGGTAATTGTTAAATCATGAGAATCGGTAGAATGACTATTCGGAGAAATTTCTCCAAAATTAACTAATGTTTTTGATATATCAAAACTAAAATCATCAATTTGATATATATATTGAAAACCACTGCCTACAAAATAACTAGAACTACCATATGATCCGTATGGTCCAGAGCCAGTTTGTCCAACAGTGTCGGTTACATTATAACTAGCACTGCTTTTTTCACCTGATGTGACGTTAAAATTACCAAATTGAATCACCCAAGAATCTGAAGTCATGTTTTCTGCACTAACTTTACTTTTGACTAAAAAAAAAGTTAGTGAGCCCATGATAAAAGCAAAAAATATAATTGAGTTTAATCTGTAATTTTGATTATTTTTTTTCACGCTATTCTTTAACTTTTTCTAATATTTTTTCGCTCTCATTTATCATCAGAGAAATTTGGTTTTTGACAACTTCTTTGTCATTTTTACTGTTAAGCATTTCTTGAATCATTACTAATTTTGGCTTGAGGAATGTATTTATAAATCCTTCGAGTGAATGTTCCTGTGAAGATAATTCTTTTATTTCCTTTTCTTCAGTTTTGATGATGTCATGGCTTAAAATAGCGCTATCATACTGTCTTTTTGCAAAAAGGAAAAATACGAGCATCATAGGAATTGTTAATATGGTCGCTATTCCAGTAGAAGTAATTGTGGTCTCGAGAGCATAATGAAATAAAATAGTTGACATTGCTACGATGACAGCAGTTTTTTCATTGCAGCTCATAACTAGAATGAAGAGATGAATATAGGTGAAAGGATAAAAAATTGATCCGGCGTTTCCAGTTGCGCCAACCAATAATAAAACTGCAAAAGTAATAAACATCAACTCAAGTGAGAAGTTTTTTGGCAAAATATGCCAAAGTTTGGCTTTGTTAATTTTTTTAACTAAAAAATATCCCAAACTAGCAACGCAAAAGGCTTGAAGTGAATAAACTTTTAAACCTGGATTAGACAACCATAAATATGCCAGTAACACAGGAAATAGAAGCAATAAAGTGTATTTAGTGGCAGACATGTATTTCAGTATAGCTTAGTAGATATGGTACGTGCAAATATTTGGATGAGAGCTATAATTAAAGGTCAGGTAATAAGGGTATAAATTATGTACGATCACAATAAAGTTGAAGAAAAATGGCAACATATTTGGGAATCAAATAAGCTTTTCCAGCAAACTGAAAATTCTGGAGCTGAAGCCTCTGAAAATATTTATCTCCTTTTTGCTTTTGCTTATCCTTCTGGAAGCGGACTACATGTTGGCCATGTAGAGAGTAAAACAGCTTTAGATATTTTAGCAAGATTTTATAGAATGAAGGGCAAAAATGTGTTTTTTCCTGTTGGATGGGATGCTTTTGGTTTGCCAGCAGAAAATTTTGCAATTAAAACAGGCGTTCATCCAGCTAAAACTACAGTTGACGCAATAAATACTTTCAGAAGACAAATTAAGAGAATTGGAATTTCTTATGATTGGGCAAATGAAATTGCTACCAGTCATCCAGGTTATTACAAATGGACCCAATGGATTTTTACCAAGCTATTCAAAAAAGGCTTGGCTTATCAAAAAGATGGCAAAGTTAATTGGTGTCCATCTTGTCAAACAGTTTTGGCAAATGAGCAAGTTGTCGATGGTCTTTGTGAGCGTTGCGATCACGAGGTTATTCAGAAAGACATGAAGCAGTGGTATTACCAGATAACAAAATATCAAGATGAGTTAATTAGTGGCCTAGATGATGTTGACTGGCCATCTGCAACCAAAGCTCAGCAGTTGAATTGGATTGGTAAAAAAACTGGAATAAATATTACCTATAAAGTTGATGGTGAGGAAAACTTGGATATTGTTTGTTTCACCACAAGGCCAGATACAAATTTTGGAGCAACTTTTATAGTTATTGCTCCAGAGCATGATCTAGCGCAAAAAATTTCATCAGGAGTTATTGTTCCTAAAGATAACGCCAAAATTATTCAAAAAAGAGTAGAAGAATATTTGGAATCATCCACTAAGAAGTCAGAATTAGACCGACAACAAGATGGCAAAAAAAAGACTGGCGTTTTTACTGGGTTTTATGCCATCAATGAGTTAACTGGTAGAAAAATGCCAATTTGGATTTCTGATTTTGTTTTGGGTGGTTTTGGTACAGGTGCTGTTGTTGGCGTGCCCGCTCATGACAAAAGAGACTTTGAATTTGCAAATTTTGTAAATGCTCTTGATGAAAAAATTTACTCAGATGTCAAGAAAATTGATATTATTCGAGTGGTCGTCGGAGAAGACGGCGATCAGTCTGAGGTTTTAACCTTAAACCAAGTCCAAGAAGAATCTGGGAAAATGATAAATTCTGAATTTTTGAATGGTTTAGACATTCATGAGGCAACAGAAAAAGTCATGAATCACTTAGAAGAAAAGGGCTGGGGTAAGAGAGTTACTTCATATAGACTTCGCGACTGGTTAATTTCCAGACAACGTTATTGGGGTACACCTATCCCAGTAGTATATGATCCAGATGGTAATTCACATCTAGTTGAAGAGTCTCATTTACCTTGGGAATTGCCAACTGATGTTGATTTCAAGCCAACTGGAGAATCCCCATTAAAATCTTCCAAAGAATTTGCAGAAAGAACAAAGAGTTATGTTGCCACCACTTATGCTAACTTGATTAAAGAAAAAGGCTGGGACACCAATGGTGAAGGTTGGAGACCAGAATATGACACGATGGATACTTTTGTTGACTCTAGTTGGTATTTTCTAAGATATACCGATTCTAGAAATGAAGGTATTTTTGCCGCAAGAGAAAATATTGAAAAGTGGTTGCCTGTAGATTTATACATGATTGGTCCAGAGCATATAGTCTTGCACTTACTATATTCAAGATTCTTTACTAAATTTTTGAGGGATGAAGGATATTTTGATTTTAGTGAACCTTTCATGAAAATGAGACATCAGGGCATGATTTTAGGACCTGATAATAAAAAAATGAGTAAATCAAAGGGAAATGTTATCAATCCAGACGAAGTAATCGAAAAGTTTGGAGCAGATACACTGAGAGTTTATGAAATGTTTATGGGTCCGTTAGAAGCCGACAAGCCTTGGGATATTAGAGCTGTTATTGGTGTTTATAAATTTTTACAAAAAATAAACAAATTGGTTTGTGACGATAAACTATCAGTTGTATCAGGAGATTCCAAAATAAAATTACTTAGAAAACTTCATCAAACAATAAGAAAAATAACTGTTGATGTGCCAAAATTAAAATTTAATACATCTATTGCCTCGATGATGGAGCTGGTAAATTTGTGGCAAGAAATAGCAATTGCCGAAAAATCTACCTTGTCAAAAGAAGACAAAATAGCTTTTATCAAGATATTATCGCCATTTGCACCTTTCTTATCTGAAGAACTATATGAATTTGTTTATGAAAAACAATCCACAACTGATGAATATCAAGGAATTCATAAGTCGAGATGGCCCGAGTTCAGCCAAGAGCTCGCTAAAGATGATCTTTTAAATATTGCTGTGCAAATAAATGGTAAAGTTAGAGCTCAAATACAAATAGATGCAGAAAAGGTTGATGACGAGCATTTTGTGGTTGCTGAAGCGCTTAAAACAGAAGGAATCATAAAATACTTGGACGGAAAAGAACTAAAGAAAAAAATCTATGTTAGGGGCAAAATAATTTCTTTAGTTGTTTAGATCTACTTGAGTATTTTTTCCTCAGATTTGTTGAGCTGTCATTTTGAACTTCCTACAGTTTGTTAAATTTTTTCTGTTTATTATGTCTGAATGTTTGAACAATCAGACAAATTTTCAGTTCTAATTAAACAGATAAAACAAAACTTGTCTGTCTGGCTAGTAATTCAAATCATTATATTTCTGTCTGGAAGTTCTTCGATTATTTTTGGGTTGTACAAGCTTTTTAGCGAGTCGCAAATTATAGAGGAATCTGAATCGGCATGTGAACTTGA
Organism: Candidatus Woesebacteria bacterium; assembly: GCA_017999345.1. Taxonomy (GTDB): domain Bacteria; phylum Patescibacteriota; class Microgenomatia; order UBA1400; family PJMF01; genus VFLK01. Next base: position 8,190 of record JAGNLY010000005.1, on the reverse strand, counting down.
CCCAGAGTTTGGAGTTATCACTGTAGATATAGGAGGAGCGGTAAATAATCCTGGTGTATATGAGTTAAAACTAGGATCGAGAATTAACGACCTGATTAGCGTTTCTAATGGTTTTTCGGATACAGTCGACAAATATCATATAAATAAAGTACTCAACTTATCTAAAAGACTCGAAGATGGAGAAAAGATATATATTCCCACGATTGAAGAAAGCAAGCAAGTTGCTGATAAAAGCCAAAATAATTCAACTTCACAGAATGAGTTAGCTTCAGCAGAAAAAATAATTTCAATAAATACCTCATCAAAAGAGAGCTTAATGGGTTTGGAGGGGATTGGCGAAAAAAGAGCAGATGACATAATTTCAGGAAGACCCTACAGTGCTTTAAATGATCTTTTAACTAAAGAAATCGTCACCAACACCATCTATGAAAATATAAAAAACTCAATTTCTTTATGAGTTATTGAGACATTACTATAGGATATTTAGTCGGATCAAAAAGATTATACTTTTTATGTTTATTAGAAATTTATTTACATTTAACCAAAAAAAATATAAACATATCTATAAATATCTTAATTTTGATATGTTTATATATAAAATAATGATATTTTTTATATGACTAAGATTATTATTTATATATTTGTAATATTGCTTTTTTTACAACAAATATACAAACAGCAAACTATCCACGAAAGTGAAAGGATTGAAATAGACTATGTATTGGCTGATAGATCATACGGATGTGAGTTTGAGCATAGAGTCTATGTCTTTACTATTCCAGACTGTCAAGGCTATTCTCCAGGTACTTATATAAGGGTTGTTGGAAGAGTAAATTCAGACTTTAGCAACAGTGGTTTAAGTTCTGATACCGGATTATTTAGAAAAAAAAGATTGATTATAGAATCAATTTCAGATAATACCAAAATAGCAGATTCGCCTCAAGTTTGGTTTCCATATTTAGTCTATATTTTTCAAACAATCAAGCAAGAGCTTTCAGCCAAGTTTGAAACCAATTTTGACCCTAAAACTGCCTACTTGATAGGAAGTCTTAGTTTGGGATATTCAAAATTAGAGTCAAAAGAAGTAAGTCACCTATTTTATGTTACAGGGACTCAAGATTTGGCAGCTATTTCTGGTTTTAATTTAAATTTAATTGTTAATTTCTTTTCAAAATTATTTAATAAATTGTTAAGAAATAAGGCTAATAGCTTGATAACTTTGCTTGTATCTGGTTCATATCTACTACTTGTAGGGCTTGAGATACCTCTAGTAAGAGCTTTTCTTATGCTGTTGTTGTCAATATTATCAACAAAGATTTTTAGAAGGCAAAATGGTGCCTTAAGATCACTAATTATAATTGCATTATGTTTAATTTACATTGATATAACAATAATAAACTCAATTTCATTTCAGCTATCATTTGCGGCAACTTTTGCCATTATTTACTTGCAAAATATCTTTTATCAATCAAAATCTCAAGAAAATTCATTACTTTCTGATTTACACGTCGGAGTCTTGCATTTTAAAAATGAAAATAATGACTATAAATCAAGCCTTTTTTCAAATATAAAAACATATATTAAGGACTCTGTAAAAATTAGTATTTGCGTTCAATCTATCATTCTACCTCTGGTAATCTATCATTTCAAAGAATTTAGTGTCTTGAGTATTTTTGTTTCTGTTTTACTTACTTGGGTTATTCCACATCTGGTAATTGGCTCTATTTTATTTTTAGTAATTAGCTTGCTTGGATTAAATAGTGCCTTTTTATCAATCCTTTCTTTGCCAATTTCTTTTTTAGCTAACATTTTTTTGTCTATTTTGAAACTTTTTGATAATCAAATATTTTTAGTAAAAATTGATAATTTAGCCTGGTGGATGATAATAATTTGGTGGTTTTTTATTATATTTTTGAGAAATATTATTATCAAAAAGAAAAAATATACATATTTAATAAGCTTTTTATGAAATTAGTTAAATTCAAAATTATTATTGCAGTTTTTTTGGTTTGGCTAATTTTTGAAATCATCAAATTTTTGCCCGACGACTATGCTCATGTAATTTTTTGTGATGTGGGGCAAGGAGATGCAATTCTAATAACACATAGAGATAAACAAATCTTAGTTGACGGCGGTCCTGATGAAAAAGTTTTAGAATGTCTAAATAAGCATATGCCTTTTGGAGATCGTTCCATTAACTTTCTAATTATTAGTCATATGGATTTAGACCACATTGGTGGTTTACCTTTGGTATTAGCAAAGTATGAGGCCGATATTATTTTAATGAACCAATCTTTGAAAAAAACTGACGGTTTTGAAGCTCTTAAAACAGCTATCTCGAGTAAAAATAAACGCAAAGTTTCAGAGTCTAGAGTAATTTCCTCATTTGTTGGCCAGCAACTAGTTTTGAGCAATTTGGTCAGGTTAATTGTTGCTGCACCTCAAGTAGGGTATCAGCTCAAAAATAGCAATAATATTGAAAATTCCGAAGCAATATTATCGGATAAAAACTCACAAATTTCACAAAAAATTAATGATGGAGAAAGTGAAAATGACCTATCAATAGCCATATATGTGTATATAGGTGATGTTGCAGTATTGTTGACTGGAGATATGGAAGAAAAAGGAGAATTAGCAGCAATTAAGGTTGGGCTGACAGACCGTGTAGACATAATAAAAGCAGGGCATCACGGCTCAAATTCAAGTTCTAGTAGGCAATTTATAAGCATTTTAAGACCCGAAATCTCTGTGATTAGTAGTGGCGAAAATAATCGATATAATCATCCATCACCTCGAGTAATTGATATTTTTAATGAATTTAGGGCAAGAATTTATATGACTTCTAGCCAAGGAACAATCAAGTTTATTAGTGATGGAGTCAAATATTGGAGGGCAATATGACCAAAAAATCACTAAAACTTAAAAAATATCTATTGTTTTATGCTTATTTACTTTTTAAATTGCGTATGTAGAACTAAACCATGATTAATTTAACTGCACAAGTACCAATTTATTATTTATACGAACTAAATACGAATTATTTAGGCTAATTTTACTTTTATGAATTTCAGCGTTTTTCAAAAATATTACGTTAATTTTTTAGTGCTAAGTTAAAAATTGCAGAAAAACATAACAATTATTTTCTCATAATTTAATTGTTTTTCCATCATTTACTCAAGAAAAATATTGCTCATTTTCATCTTATTTTTCTTACAGAAACCTGTGAAGTCGGGTGGTGTCGGTAGGAATATTATTTCTAAAATGCTTGCTTGCCTGTATATTTTTTTGTAAATATCAGACACATTCACAGAAAAACATACTAATTTAACATCAATAAAAAATTTCTTAATATTATAAACATGGCATCATGGCTCTAGTTTCTATAACACGAAAGACAACCGAAAATCTAAAGTTTAAAATGATTTAATGAACACATTTTATTAGTCATATAAATACAATATTTGCGATTTATGTCATTAAACAAAAGAGTAACAAAGTTACTCATAAGTATTCGTATCTTATTCGGTATATTTGTGTGTTCGTAGTTTGCTAAAAGTTACACATAACTAGATTGTTAATAGTTAAATATTGCAGTAAAATGTAAACCACACTATGCAAATATTAAGAATAATTAAAGATGAAATTTTAGAGTCGTTAGCTTCTTTAAACATAAAAGAGGTTAATTCTGAAAACGTTTTGTTGGAGCACCCAGCCGATAAGACTCATGGAGATTATTCTTCAAATATTGCTTTAACTTTGTTTAAAAATTTAAAAGAAAGTGGTTCAACTTTTAATTCTCCAAGAAATTTGGCAGAAGCTATTAGTGATTCTTTGAATCAAAAACTTAAAAATGAGTCAGTGCGTGGTTTAAATTCGGATCTGAACGTAAGCGCAGGCCCAAGTTCAAACATTGCGGCTTTTTCGAAATATATTTCAAATGTTGAAGTTGCTGGTCCAGGATTTATTAATTTTAAGCTATCTAGCTTATTTTTATTAGCCAAAATGGGCTTAGTTGTAGAAAAAGAAGGTGATGTCGTAGAAAAAGAATTAACCGGCAAAAAAGTGATGGTAGAGTTCACAGATCCAAATCCATTTAAAGAACTTCATATTGGACATTTGTATAGCAATATTGTCGGTGAATCAATTTGTAAGTCATTCGAAGCCAGAGGCGCAGAAGTAAAGAGAGCATGTTATCAAGGGGATGTTGGCATGCATGTTTCAAAGAGTATTTGGGGTATGAAAAAATTATTTCAGGAAAATTTTCCTGATAAATCTTTAGATGAATGTTTGGCTGAGCTAGATTCAAAAAGTCTTCAAGAAAAAGTTTCATTTCTTGGAAAATCATACTCAACTGGTGCCACAGCCTACAAAGATGATGAAGTTGCAAAAGAAAAAATTAAAGACATTAATTATTTAGTTTTTATTTCAGCACAAGAAACTCAAAAAGAATTAAATAATTTTGAGCCAAAAGTGGATTATCAGAAATACATTGAGAATTTTTCACTGGAATCGGCTGATTATCTTGAGGTTAAAAAAATGTATTCTATTGGAAGAAAATGGTCACTTGATTATTTTGACTCGATTTATTCAAGAGTAGGCATGTCTTTTGATGAATTCTTTTTTGAAAGCTATGTCGGTGAACTTGGATATCAAATCGTTGAAGAATTTTTAGAAAAAGGCGTATTTGAGAAGAGTGATGGTGCAATTATTTTCCCAGGAAGCAAGCATGGTTTACACGATAGGGTGTTTATTAATTCTCTTGGTTTGCCAACCTATGAAGCCAAAGAACTTGGTTTGGCACCTGAGAAATTTAATAGATTCAAATATGATCGCTCGATTGTTATTACTGGAAATGAAATTGATGAATATTTTAGGGTTTTGCTTAAGGCACTTGAATTTACTAATCCTGAATTAAGAAAAAAGACGGATCACTTGTCTCACGGAATGGTTAGATTGCCAGAAGGCAAGATGTCGTCTAGAACAGGCAAGGTAATTACTGCAGAGTGGCTTATTAACGAAGCTCAAAAGAAAATTAAAGATCATATGACTGAAACGAGAACTGAGTTCAGCGAAAATGAGCTAGAAACAGTTTCTGAAATAATTGGACTTGGTGCTATCAAATTTGCATTTTTGAAACAATCAATCGGCAAGGATATTGCATTTAGTTTTGATGACTCTTTAAGTTTTAGTGGTAATTCTGGTCCCTATGTCCAATATACCTATGTTAGGTGTTCAAGTGTGTTGTCCAAAGCCCAAAATACAATATTAAAACTGCTCTCAGCCGAGACAAAGTCTAATGATTCTGCTAGTAATTATCTAGAAAAAACCGAGAGCAAAGATGAGAACAAGGATAGAGACAACAAGCAAGATTCTTTGGACGATATAGTTGGTTCTTTGGGATCAGATAGTAGTATTAATAAATATTTTGATACATTAATTGATATTAAATCATATTTAAATCATAATCCAAATAATGAAGAAAAAGATGTATTACGAAATATATATAGATATTCTGATGTACTAAAGTTAACATCGGAGGATTATTCGCCTCATCACCTAACTAAATACCTATATGAGCTATCTCAAAGCTTTAATGCTTTCTATGGATTGCATAAAGTAGTTGATGAAAATACGGGAATTAATACTCAAACCGAATTTAGATTAATGCTTGTTCAAGCAGTTGCTTACATTATTAAAAATGGCTTATACATTCTAGGTATAAAAACTGCTGATAAAATGTAATCAGTCTGGTTGTATAATCGATAATGTGATCAAACATAAGCATTCAAAACTATCCTCAGGTCTACAAATTATTCAAATTCCAATGGCTGGCGTTGAGTCAGTTACTGTTTTAGCACTCTGTAACACTGGTTCAAGATATGAAACTCCATCTGAAGAAGGAATTGCCCACTTTTTTGAACACATTGTGTTTAAGGGAACTACAAATTATCCAGATCCTCAACTTTTAGCAGGAGCGATTGATGCTATTGGCGCTGATTTTAATGCTTTCACGAGCAAAGAATACACAGGATATTATGTTAAATCTTCCAGTAAGCACATTGAAAAATCGCTCGATGTTGTTTCTGATATGTTGTTTTCACCGATGATTAGAGAAGAGGACATTTCCAGAGAAAAAAATGTAATTATTGAAGAAATAAATATGTATCAAGACTCACCGATGAGTCTTGCTGGGACACTTTTTGAGAGAATGGTTTTTAAGGGATCTGGACTCAGTCATGATGTTTTGGGTTCAAAAGAAACCGTTAGTTCAATTAAAAGATCTCATTTTTTAAAATTTCTTAAAAAATGGTACTCACCAGAAAATATGGTTTTGGTTGTAGCAGGTGATGACAAAGTTGTTACTTCACAAAAAACTTTAGATTTAGTGAAGAAATATTTTAGTAAAGCGCATGAGCAGAGAAATTCAGGCAGAGTAGACACAGCAGAATTAACAGCAAAAGAAATTAAGATTTCAAAACAGAGACTTCACATTGAGTACAAAAAAACAGAACAGGCACACCTTGTACTTGGCTGGCCTGGATTAAATAAAGATGACGATAAAAAATATGCCCTCACACTTTTAAGCGTAGCTCTTGGAGGAAACATGAGCTCAAGACTTTTTACTGAAGTGAGAGAAAAAAGAGGCCTATGTTACTACGTTAGGACAGAGGCAGACTTTTATCATAACACCGGCATTTTTGGAGCTTCAGCAGGGGTAGATCCATCAAGAATAGAGGAGGCTATAGAAGTAATTATTGAGGAATTTAAAAACGTTGCTAATGGCACAAGATCTATTACTATTGAAGAACTTAAAAAAGCCAAAGACTATCTTAACGGCACAACAGTTTTAAGTCTTGAAGATAGCAGAAGTGTTGCTCAGTTTTTTGGATTAAAACAAATTCTTTCAAATGAAATTATCACACCAGCTGAAGTTTTAGAAAAGTTTGATAAAGTTACACTTGCTCAAGTAAATGATATTGCCAAACAACTAATCTTGGAAAATGAAGTGAGGCTAACTGTTATTGGTCCGTACAAGAGTGATAAAAAATTTAAAAAATTGATTGATTAATAAAATATAAAAATTAGCCTGTGAAAGGAAAATAATATGCAATCAGCTAGAACAGCAGTTCTCGTTAAGCCAGATGGTCTTCAAAGAGGACTAATTGGAGAAATTATTAATAGATTTGAAAAAAAAGGTCTTAAGTTAGTCGGCCTTAAAATGCTCACAATGAGTGATGAGCAATTGTCAGATTGGTATGTTGAACACAAGGACAAAAGTTTTTTTGGTGAATTGAAGTCTTTTATGGGTTCAATGCCGATTGTTGCTATGGTTTGGGAAGGCATTGATGCTGTCCCAGTGGTTAGAAAATTGATCGGAACAACTCTTGGAAGAGAGGCTGAAGCCGGTTCTATCAGAGGCGACTTTGGAATGAGTCAACAATTTAACTTAATTCACGCATCCTCAAATGATAGTGATGCAAAAAGAGAAATAGCAATTGTTTTTTCCAAAGAAGAAATTTTCAAGTATGCAAGTGTTTTGGAAGCAGTTATTTATGCAGAATACGAGCTTAATTCTCTAAAAAAATAAGATAATTATTTTGAAGCTAATAAATGAAAAGCAAGCTTGATGACTCCATCGGCTTGCTTTTTTAGTGATTCTTGGTCTTTTTTAGTGATTTTATTAATGAGTATTATGTCTGCTTTTTGAGCTGCAACTGAAATCTCCCAAGCGGCAATTTCTGATCGATTTTGCCAATCATTTCTAATTTTTGGTAGCCATTTATTGACATATTTTGAAAATTCCATATTCGGCATTACGAATACTTTAAGAATAAAAGGTTTTTCTCCTTTATATTCACTGCTAAAATACTGCTCGACTCCTGGCCAGCCATCCTTCATTTCAACATGTGAGCAAACTACTGGCTCTAATCTTTTTAGGGCATCATCAAACGATTTTTTTGGAGAACCATAATGATTTTCGCCAAAGAGAGTGTGTTCAATAAAGTTATTTTTTTTAACTTCGCTTAGAAACTTTTTTTTATTGTAAAAATAATAATCAGTGCCATTTTTTTCATCTTTTCTAATATCTCTTGTGGTGGCTGTGACGGCTTTGAATAAAAAGTTTGGTTTGATTGTTTGGATTTTCTCTCTGACTGCATCTTTACCACCGGCTGAAATTCCAGACATTAG
>JAGNLY010000004.1:0-68960 GCA_017999345.1 Candidatus Woesebacteria bacterium | reverse complement strand
GTACTAGCTTATTTACAGATGCCGGTGCCGTTACTTATCTAACCTCTCAGACAGATGACTTAACCCTTGGAGGAACTTCCTCCACTGCTCCTTTCTTCTATGATGAATCACAAGAAGAACTCAATTTAGAAGATACTGTGGGAACTTCTAGTGCTCTAAGGCTATATTCCAACGTTGATGCAACTGCTACAAGTAATCTTTTTTATGTTCATGTTGATAATCCACTTTTTGATCAAGATGCTATCCAAGTACAAAATGATGGAGTTGGCACTGGCATAGATGTAAATAATGACGGCACTTCATATGGAGTAGATATTACTAATGGTGTCGCAGCAACAAGCCATGCTTTGTATGTTAGATCATCTGCAAACGCTGTCGCTGCTAGCGAGCTTGCGAGATTTAGTGTAACAGATGCCGCTTTTGACCAAGATGTTATACAACTTGATAATGCTGGTATTGGTGACAGCTTATATATTACTCAGGGTACCACCGGAACCGGTCGAGGACTGTATGTTTATTCTGATGTTAACGCAACTTCAACCGGACCACTTGGAGAATTTAATGTCGACAATGTTTTATTTGATCAAACAGCTCTGCTAGTTTCAAACGATGGAACTGGAGCTTCTTTTAGAGTTGATGATGTTTCAGGTGATACCTCTCCATTTGTTGTAGATACAAGTGGAAATGTTGGAATACTCAATAGCACTCCTGGATTTAATTTGGATGTTTCTGGCACAGCTAGTGTTGATTCATTAAACATTAACTCTGCTTACACACTACCAACAGCGGATGGCACTTCAGGCTATGTTTTAACAACAGATGGACTTGGTGCGGTTACTTGGGCAGCAGTAGCTGGAGGATCTAGCTTATTTACTGATGGTGGCACAATAACTTATCTAACATCTGTAACAGATGATTTAGCACTTGGTGGATCAACATCCTCTGCTCCTTTCTTCTTTGATGAGTCTGCAGAAGAATTAATTCTCACTAATACAACTGCTGGTGATTCTTTTAGAGTTAATGATGTGGCCTCAGACACGACTCCATTTCTTATTGATACAAGTGGAAATATTAGTGTTGGCGGTAATTTAGTAACTATTGGCACCAATACACTTGGAGATGCTTCTGCTGATTCAACCACTATTCGTGGCACGACAACTATGACAGATTCTGCTTCTGGATTCCCTCTAACATTTGGCGCAGATACTAGCTTATATAGAGGTGCTGCCAATGGTCTTTACCTTGCAACCGGTGATTCACTTACCATAGTTTCAGGTAGCTCCACTCAAACCTCTCCTGCGACAACCACAACTGCTCATGGACTTACCGTTAACTCTCTTACAACCGGCACTGGCATAGCAATAGGTTCCACCGCCACTGCAATTACTTCCGGAAAACTATTGACTCTAACTAAAACCGGAGCTTCAGGTTCAGTAGCATTTACAGGAGATATTGCAAATATTACATATTCTCATACATTTAATGGTGGTGTTGCTCAAAACTCAACTGGAAATACTCTCGACATCTCTAGAGCAATCACTCTTAATAATGCTGGAAATACTCATACCGTTTCTGGAGCCCTTCTTCTTCTTGCTGATTCAGGTACTCAAACTGCAGGTACTCTGACTCACACAGCAGGTATTATTGATGCTACTCAAAACTACACTGCAAGTACTGGAACAGCAGTTTACTTCAAAAATTATGGCGCTGGAAATTCATTCAGAGTTGATGATGTTTCTGGTGATACGTCTCCATTTATCGTAGACACTGCTGGAGACGTTGGTATTGGCACCACAACAACTACAGATAAATTAAGTGTTACTGCTGCAGCAAGTCAAGATGTAGCAGTTTTCACTACAAGTGGAGGCTACACTCTAACTTTTGATCAAAATGGCAATTTATATAGAACTGGTAATGGTGCTGGAATTTATAATACAGATGGATTTATGGCTGCTGACACTTATCAATCTTACAGTACAAATACCGATCTAAATGTAACTGCTCAGGGCACGGGTCAGTTAGTTTTACAGGGAAGCTCTAGCGGAAATGTTGGAATTGGAACTGCTGCTCCTGATTCCAAACTCCACATTTCAGATGCTAGTCAAGTTTCTCTGACACTTTCTGGTACAGCTGACAACTCAGCTGCTGATATTGATCTCTTCGAGGATTACACTGCTAATGCGGGAATCTATGGTTACAACATTACCTATAATGGCTCTGTAAATCGTTTTGACATCGGTGCCTACGATGGCTCTGCCTCAGTTACCACGCATCTTTCCATTCTCCGTGCTTCCGGCAATGTTGGAATCGGAACAAATAATCCTGGAAGTGCCTTGCATGTTTCCAGAACTGGCACCGCCGATGACGTCCTGCTTTTGCAGGATAGTTCAGGTTCTTGCGAGGCTCAGCCAACAACAACAGGTTTAACATGGAGTTGTTCTTCTGATCAGCGCTTAAAAACAAATATTACAGACGCCTCATCTGTCCTCGATTATCTTAATAATATTCCTCTCAAGGATTACACAGTTATCAAAACTGGCGAACAAGTAATGGGGCCAATTGCCCAGGAAATGCAAATACTTTATCCTGAACTAGTTCATATGGGTGACGATGGATATTTACAAGTTTCAGAGCTAACACCTTGGCAAATAGTCAAGGCTATTCAAGAACAACAGCTCCAAATTGAGAGTCTTAGTTTGGATGAAACTGGCAACATTATCATAACCGGCAATAACCCAACTTCCTACGCAGTTTCCACCTCCAACGGCATCGCTGATCGTATCGCTAGCTTCGCAGAAACAACTATTGCAAAAATAAAAGCCGGCGCTATCTATACTGAAGAAATTACTGCAAATAATATTAAAGTTAATGGCCAGATACTTTCTGAGTATATTACTTCGGTTGTTCAAACCGCTCTAAATAACGGAGAGTTAATCTCACCTATAGACTCAATTGCAACCATTGGATCAGATACAAGTATAAACATTGCCTCTGAAAGTGGCTCAATATTAATCAAAGACAACGCAAACAAAACTGTTGCCACAATTTCTGACAAAGGCGAACTTAGCTTATTAGGTTCTTTGAATGCTGAAGGTGATGCCACAATTTCTGGCTCATTGTCCGCAAATTCAATCAACACTAATACTATTGCAACCAATACTCTACTCACAAATGAATTAAATACCTCAACTGCAGAAATCAACAACGCTACTGTTTCTGGAACTCTTTATGCAAACAATATCGATGTTGCCTCAGCTAGAATTGCTGCTCTAGAAGTTGGAATGGCTCAGCTCGAAAGCATTAAGTCTAACACCGCCGACATAGTTAATGCCACAATTTCTGGAACTCTTTATGCAAACAATATCTATGATTTTGAAAATAAAATCGCAACTTCACTTCAACAACCTGGCCTATTAGACTTGCTCACTGGACAAAATGACAGTAGTGCTTCAGCAAACTACTTGGCAGAATTATATGACACAGTCAATAGCACTCAGTTTGAACCAATCGCAATTGAGGACCTAGACTTGAGTTTGGAAGAGCTTAACCTTACTTCAAATGACATTGCTCTCACTGGCTCTGCTCTTTTCATTGAAAAATACTTCAAGGTAAATGGCGCAGGCTACATCTCTGATTCATTAGCAGTTGGTAATAACATTTTTGTTGGCGATAGCTTGGTAATTGGATCAAATGACTCAACCACTCAAATTGCTAATGGCGTAATTGCCTACAACACTCCAAATCCAACTGAGCAGATCTTAAAAATTCAGCCTTCTGGACAAGGATCGATTGAACTTTTGGCTGGGGTTATGACACTTAATGACACTGGTCTAGTTATGGTGAATGGAGATATTGAAACTACCGGTGATGTCAAAGTTGGCAAAACACTTCTAGCTAACTTAATCAAGCCAACTAAATTTGGCAACCCACTACAGGTTCAAGTTGCCGGCTTAGATACCGAAAGCAACGAAATTAAAGAATCTAGATTTGAAATTATCAACGAAGTTGGTAGTCCTGTGGCCACTTTTTCTGCTCAAGGAAAAGCTGAGTTTGCTGGAGGAATTGGAGTTGGCAGTGAAGATCTAAGCGGTTCTGAAGCTGATGAGCCACAAGCTAATAGAACTTCTGGAAAAGCAACGATAAAGCAAGGAAGAAATGAAATAAAAATCAAATCTAGTCTGGTTTCAGAAAAATCACTTATCTATGTAACCGCAGTTGGTAGCACTAACAACCAAGTCTTGTTCGTCAAAAGCCAAGTAGCAAATATCAACGGTCAAGAGGGCGAGTTTGTCGTAGGATTTGATTCTACAACTGACAACGATGTTACATTCAATTGGTGGATCGTTAACTAAATTGGCGGCATTTAATGCCTAATCAAATCTAATTCTCGCAATTGTTATCCAAAAGAACCAAGGAAAAATTGAGAAAACGTTTTGGACGCACGAGCAAAAAACTTGCCAACAATTTTAGCAACCAATTGTCGTTAAAAAAAACTCAAGTCTAAGGAATAATAAGGAATGATTTAGTTTTTTTGAAAATTATCACTCTGAACAAACGTAAAATGTGCTTGCTGTCCCAGCAATACCACATTTTGCAGCGCTATCAGCAATATCTGCGTCTGAAGCATTGTCCAAAAGCACTCCAGCATAGAAACCGTCTCCGCCTGCAGTTCGAACGTACTCGTCATATTCTGGTAAGACTGACATATAAACCGTACCACCGGCACCTGAATTAAACTCGTCTCCAGGAGAACAGGATCCACCACTACAACTCGTAAATGTATTACTTGAGTTGGCTGGATATGTCTGATTATCATTATAATAGAGTCTCATGGCAGTTTTTAATTGATTTAGATCACTTTTTAATTTTGTGTCTTTTGCTCTACCTCTTATCCCAACAAAATTTGACAAAAACAAAGCTGTTAAAACACCAATAATAGAAATAACCACCAATAACTCAATTAATGTGAAGCCATTTCGATTTGTTTTATTTTTCACTTCTGCCCCTTTCTTTGGGTATATTTTAATTTCATTTTAGTTGGCCGCGCTTTTATACGTTGGCTCATCAGTCTGCAACAGCTGTACCTAAGGTTGTGTTTGTACTCGTGATTCCATAGTTACAACCTTCTCCACCACAATCTGTCTCAAGTCCAGAATAAACTCCACCGGCGCCACTATGTTGAACTACTGAGACGTCATTTGTATTTTCTAATCGAGCATACAATTTATACTCTGTGCCATCTGAAACATAATGAAAAGCATTGAAGGATGGATCGTCTGGAAGTTCTACCATGTAAGTTGTGTTGTTATCGTCTTGCCAAATAGAGCCATAGGTACAATTTTGTGCTCCACTCACTCCACAGCCGGCAATGAGTCCAGCGCCACTACCAGCTCCACCAGAATCATCTTCAGGATAGTTGCCATAATCATTATAATAAACCTCAAGTGAAGTAGCGATTGCACTCAAACTACCTTTTCTATTAGCGTCTCTGGATTTAACCTGAGCTGCTCTAAAAGACCCCAAACCAATTACAGACAAAATGCCCAAAATCACGATCACGATCAAAAGTTCGATCATAGTAAAGCCAAGATTTTTCTTTTTCATATGTATTCCTATACTATATATCGACTATAGCCAAATAATCAATTTGTACATGAGCTGACGGCAACACATTCGGCCACATCAACATAAGGTCCGTCTGGACAATAGCCTTCTCCACTGCTCCAAACATTACAAACACCGCTACAACAGTAGCCATTTTCTAAACCAGGATTAATAATTTCTTCATATGTTCCTGCCAAAACCGGAACACCTTCAGACACGCCATAGTTATAGCCGATCGCATCATTGCCAATTTCTGCCTCAAAATAAGCAAAAGCACCACACCCGGTGGCGCCATTACAGCTCAAAGACGTAATCACAGGATCATCGGTTTTTTCTAGTTTTGACCAAACTCTAAATCCATCGCATGTCCCAGCTCCTCCAGTTGAATCATATGGCAGATACAAATAATAGCTTTCATCTTGAGGATCGCATGGAATATCTTGTAAATATGGGCTAAGTTCGTGCTCTAGCGGTGAAGCACCTCCACAATTTTGTAACACGGTTGAAGGTGGGTAACAGCCATTATCATTATGATAATTTTCAAAAGCTATTTTAATTTTCTGCAAATCACTTTTTCTTTCACCGTCTCTAGCTTTTGCAAGCTGCTGTGGAACAAGAATGAGCGACATAATGATTAATATAGCCAAAATAGCAACGATAATTAGAAGTTCGATGAGAGTAAATCCATTATTTTTTTTAAACTTAAAATTAGAAAAAAATAGATTCATATATCCTTATACTACTATTTACAACCTCACGAGACTAGGGTTAAATAGAAGATGAATATAAAGTATGTTTAAGGAGAACAAAATGAAAACTCAAGAGCTTTTCAAGAAGATATCAATGTTGTCGATCATGGGCACAGCATTTTTGTCAGTGTTATTAATTGTCCCAGTTACAGACAGTTTTATTGATCATTCAAAAAGCTATCTATTGTTCTTTAGCAGCATACTAGTTTTACTTTTTTTTCTAATAAAAATATTATTTCAAAAATCAATTAAAATAACTGTCAGTCCAATCACGAATTCTCTAATTGTTTTTGGCTTAGTCACACTTGCCTCAACCTTCTTTAGTTCAAATTATCCAGTTGAGTCTTTACTAGGACTCGGTGGCATTTACATTTCAGCAATGATAATTGCAATTTTTGGTGGTTCATTGCTTCCAAAAGACGCCACTGAAAAATTTATAAATGGCATGCTTATAACATCATCGATTCTCGTGCTGACAACCTTACTACAAATGATGGGTTTTGGACCTGCTCAACTAGTAAATAATATTATTGGCGCAAATTTGCCAACCGACATGAGTTTTAACATTGCCGGCTCATCTTTCATTGCTCTTCAGGTTATAGTTGCTGCTTTGGTTGGTGCCATAGCAACAATTGTTACCAATAAAAAAGTAAGCAAGCTTTACGCATTCGCACTTCCAATACTGGTGATTGGCGTAGGAATATTTGCATGGAGCTTACTTCCAAACAAAACAACTAGCTTAGTGTTGCCACCATTTAGTAATAGTTGGTCAATAATGTTGGATTCAATGAAAAATCCAAAAGCAGCTCTCATTGGTGCTGGACCAAGCTCATACTCAAATGTTTATGCCGCTCTAAAGCCAGTATGGGCAAATAATTCCGCTCAGTGGTCAACAGTCTTTTCTCAAGCAACTAGCTTTCCTCTAACTGTTGTATCAACTATGGGCATATTGGGATTGTTTTCATGGTTATATTTTGTATTCAAATTTATTGGACTCAAAAAAAGATCTTTGACATCCAGTAGACCAATCTATTACATGATAGCCTCTACAATTTTGTTACAGCTAGTATTTCCAGCAAATACAATAATGCTCACAATCCAAGCTGTGGCTATTGCCTTCTTAATTGCGAATGAAAAACACAGGTTGCCTTTAATACAGCTCCAAACTTTAAAATTCAAAATTTTAAACAAGCTTGAAATTGGTAATGATTCGATCAAGTCTAGTGATGTTCCTCTATTTATAACTGTGGGACTTGGATTTGTTGGCATAGCTGCATTGTTTTATCTCACTGGTAGAGCTTTTGGAGCAAATGTAGTTATGGCTCAATCTTCCAAAGAGTTATCTCAAAATGAGGTGGTAAAAGCATATGAGTTGCAACAAAAAGCAGTTTCTCTGAATCCATATTTTGATGTCTTTAGAAGAAGATATTCTGGCACAAACGTGGCAATCGCCATTGCTTTGTCCAATAAAGCAGATATCTCGGATGAAGAAAAAACACAAGTTTCCTCTTTGATACAACAAGCTGTCAGAGAAGCTAAGGCTGCAACTACGCTAGATCCAATTGAATCACAAAATTGGCTAAACTTGGCCCAAATATACAAAAACATGATCGGCGTTTCCGCTGATGCTCATGACTGGTCTGTACAATCATATATTTCAGCAATAGAAACAAATCCAAATGACCCTTCGTTGAGAATTGAACTAGCACAATTGTTTGCTGCTAAAAAAGATTATCAACAAGCAATCAGCATCATGACTCAAGCTATAAATCTCAAGCCTGATCTTGCTGGTACTCACTATAATTTGGGTTTAATTTTAGAAATGGTTGGACAACCTGATTCGTATAGAGATGCTAGAATTTCATACCAAAGAGCTTTGGTCTTACTAGATACTAACTCTGAAGAATATGTTTTGGTAAATAAAAAAATTGAGGAACTCGAGAAAATGATGGCTGAAAAAGGCATAAGTCTTGAACCAGAAAAGGATCAAAAGGATCAGGCATCTGACTTAGAAAAAAATACAGTTCCATCAATAACTGAGCAAAACCTCAATCAACCTAAAGTTGGTGATACAGAAAATAAAGATGTCTTAATCGATGAAGATGCTTCGATCCAAAAGGATAGCAATGCAACTTCTGAAGCTCAAAAAACTGATTTATCTAAGGAGTTGTAGGGTTTAGCTTTACCAAATGTTTAAAAGCGAACATCTAAGCTTTGCTTAGCAGAGAGCTTTTCTTTTGTGGTTCTTAATTTTAATAAATATTCAAAAACGAACATTCAGGCGAACTGCCTGCGAGAGTTTTTACTACGTAATTCTTAGCTTTACCAAATGTTTAAAAGCGAACATCTAAGCTTTGCTTAGCAGAGAGCTAACCTGTTACGATCCTTAAATTTACCAAATGTTTAAAAGCGAACATCTAAGCTTTGCTTAGCAGAGAGCTTTTAAATATTTATTAAAATCACTTATTCAACGAAACAACTTCTCTTAGCTTGCCTGCTAGTTCTGGCATTCCAATTTTAGTAGCACCACTAAAAAATATTGGTGAAATCTTTTTTTTCTTAAATAGTTTCTTTATTTCGCTTATTAAACTTTCAGAATATAGATCTATTTTATTAACACTAACCAAAAATTTCTTATCCTCAAACAACTTTGATCCCAAACTATTAAGTGCTCCACTGCTCTTTTTTGCATGGTTTTCAAGTTCTTTTTGCAGACTGGTTAATTGTTTATACAAAATTTCTGCCTTCTGTTTGTCGGTGGCTTCTTGATCAAATACATCTGCTTCATTTAGAGCCAACACATATAACATTGTTGAACAATTTTCTACGTGTCTTAAAAATGAATGACCCAAGCCTTTTCCTTCGCTTGCACCATCAATTAATCCAGGAATATCAGCAATTACGATTTCTTCAATTCCATCTGTTTGTTGATAATCACCAAATTCCAGAATTCCAAGATTAGGCTCTATTGTCGTAAATGGGTAAGATGCAATTTTTGGCCTTGCCTTAGTAACAACAGATAATAAAGTGCTCTTTCCAGCGTTAGGAAAGCCTACAAGTCCAACATCAGCCAGAAGCTTAAGTTCCAAAACCACTGCTCTTTTTTCACCAAAAGATCCATACTCTGCTTCCAAAGGAGTAACGTTCCTCGAACTCTTGAATCTATCATTTCCTCTGCCTCCAAAACCACCCTGACAGATGACAACTTCTTGTCCATCTTCCAGTATTCTCTCGACTTCAACTGGAATGAATCCTCTTACTGCAGATAAAATTGTTTGAACGTCAGGATAAATTGGCTCATCTACTTCTGCTTTGGTTGATTCAAAAGCTTCCAAATCAAAAACTTCTAAGTCTACATCCTCCAAACTCTCTTTACTTTTGGCTAATTTTTCATCAAATACGGCTTCTCTGAGAAGATAAAAGCTATCAACTTCTCTTGGTGGGACAGACATTCCTTCTTTTTCTAAGTAGTATTTTTCGTGTCTGATGCCATCTCTATTTAATTGAGAATTAATACCAACAAAAGTTCTTCTTTTTTTGGCATTACCATTCTCAGCAACAACTGAAATTGATGTTCCGATTGGAACATCTAACACCAAATCTTTGCCCTTGGCTCCAATCATGTTCTTTTTTTCACCTGGATGGCCATCTTCTGCTTCAAACAGAACTTTGCCTTTGAAATTTTTGAGAGTTGCGAGATTTTTGTTGCCGCGAATAATTACAGATCCACCCTTACCACCATCACCACCATCAGGGCCACCTTTTGGAATTCTTCTTTCACGCAAAAATGAAACTTTACCAAGACCACCGTCACCAGCTGTTAAAATTAACTTTACTAAATCTATCATAATACATTATATCACTGATTTAGCTTGCTACCTCAAGAAACTTCCTGGGTTGAGTAAAACACCACCCTGTCTAATCTCAAAGTGCAGATGTGTGCCCGTTGATCTTCCAGTACTTCCCATTTGTCCGACCACGTCTCCACGGCTAACTCTTTGACCAGCAACAACTTGAATTAAGTTTAAATGTCCATAAAGAGTAACAAATCCGTTGCCATGATCAACAATAATCTTGTTTCCATATCCAGAAGGATCCCATCCTGCAGCAACAACTGTACCGCTGTCTGCAGCCAGAATCGAACCACCGGATCTGTTAGCAATGTCGAAAGCCTTGTGGTAAAAACTATACCCTTGAGTAATTTTTCCAGCTGCTGGCCAAACAAAAGATCCCATGGCTGTGACCGATCCAGCATCTGGAGTAATTTGCGCAGTTCTACTTATAACTGGAGCAGACTTTGTAATCTTAATTCCCTCAGGAACCATAATATATTGGCCCGTTGCCAACTCAAAAGTCTCGTCATTTAAAAATTCGTTGAAAGGATAGTCGACAATCACCTGCACCTGAGATTCATCCAAGCTGTATTTCTTACCAATGGAATAAATTGTTTCTCCTCTTTGAACTTTATGTCTCACACCGTTAATAGGTAAAATATTTAGTTCGTCACCGGGTTTAATTTTGCTCGTAGAGGTCAAGTCGTTTTCCCAAAGAATGGTATTAGCTTCCAGTCCATATCGCTGGGCGATACTTGAAATTGTTTCTCCTTCTTCCACCACATGGGCAATTATTTCTCCACCTCTAAAAAGCTTAACTTCCTCTGCTTGTTGAGTAAAAAAATTTGATCCATAGGCTTTTGAAGTTAAAATTCCACTCGATAAATCCTGATTTTGATCATCAGATCCAGAAATAATTAGTGGTCCAACTGTAATAGCCAAAAAAATTAATCCTATCGTGCCAAAATGAAGAAAAGGACGAACATATTTGCCCCTTTTTCTATATAAAAGATCAACAATTCTGTCTTTAAAAAGTTCAAATCTGGAAAACCAACTATATACTCTTTTTCTAAAATAAAACTTTAAAAACGAAAAATAAGAAAATAGTTCTTTTATAAATCGTGGAAACCTAAATCTAAGAGTAATTTTTACCATATTATTTAAAGAAATTATAACTCAAATCTAGAACAAACGGCAATTTATTTAGACAGCTTATTTGGACAATTTATTTAGCCGTTTTTTAAAGAAGCCAAGAACTCTTTATTAGTTTTGGTTTTCTTAAGTTGCTGGATTATGGTGGAGGTTCGCTTGTCTTTGTCCAACATATCAAGCATTCTATGTAAAGTTGTTATTGAGAGATAATCCATGCTATCTATGAGCAAGTCATCTCTTCTTGTTCCAGATTTTTGAACATCAATTGCAGGAAAAATTCTTCTTTCTGCTAATTTTCTATCCAAATGAACTTCTTGATTTCCTGTACCTTTGAATTCTTCATAAACTAAGTCGTCCATTCTTGAACCAGTCTCAACCAAAGCAGTACCAACGATTGTTAAACTGCCGTCAACCTCGAAGTTTCTAGCTGCGCCAAAAAATTTCTTTGGAGGAAATAATGCAGCTGGATCAAAACCACCCGAAAGTGTTCTGCCAGATGTTGGAATAGAAAGATTATATGCACGAGCCAAACGAGTAATTGAATCTAGAAGAATAAGAACGTCTTGGCCTTCTTCAACCAATCTTTTTGCTCTTTCTAGAGCTAGTTCAGCCACTCGACATTGATCTTTTGCTGCTTCATCAAAATTACTTGCAGCAACCTCACCTTTTCCATTAGTTATTCTAGAGATATGGCGCTTAATATCGGTCACTTCTTCTGGTCTCTCACCAACAAGCACTGCGATAATGTGGATCTCTGGATGATTTATTGCAACACCAGTAGCTATATCTTTAAGCAAATTTGTCTTTCCAGCTTTTGGAGGAGAAACAATTAAACTTCTTTGACCTTTTCCAATTGGAGCGATCATGTCAATAATTCTCAAAGAAAGGAGCTCTGGATCTATTTCTAATTTGATTCTAGAATCAGGATAAACTGGGGTAAATTTCTGAAATCTTGGTCTGTCAGCATTTTTTAATTCTTCTGCCGGTCTTCCGTTAACTTGAGTAACTTTTAACAAGCCCCAAAATCTCTCACTATCTTTAGGCTCTCTTGCAGGTCCAGTGATAACATCGCCTGCTCTTAGTCTAAATCTTCTAATCTGTGAAGTTGAAATATAAGCATCAAGATCGTCTTCGCCCATCAAAGAAGCTCTAAGAACTCCATGGCCATCTCTGGAAAGATCTAAAAATCCAGTAATGGTTTTATCATTCTCATTTTCTTCTGTTTTTACAAAGGATGGTCTTTTTTGCATGTTATTGTTGAAATTTTTGAGAGGCATAACTGGAACTCTTTTCATGTCTGATTTTGAATCCAATTGAGGAACTTTGGTAATTTCTTCTGGTAATTCTTTTTTCTCTGATGGTTTGGATAATCTCAGGGTTGCTTCAGCTTGATCTAGAGCAAGCGTTGGTTCTGTGGTTGGTTCTGAAATTAACTCGGTGGTTGGTTTTACGCTAAATTTTACAATTGGCTTAGAAGTTGATTTTGCGGTTTTTTCTGCAATTAGCTCTGTGGTTGACTCCGTGGTTGGCTGCGCGCTTGCCTCTGTGCTTGGCTGTGCTGAAATAATTTTTTCTTCAGTGTTTTCTGGTTTTGAATTTTGAACAGTTTTTTTTGTTGTTTTGGTTTTTTCTTCCGTCATAATTTGTTCGTTAATTAATATAACAATATTTTTTTATGGTAAAAATGATAATTTAAATAAATAATTGCAACCTACAATGATAATTTTTATTACGAGAAACCCATTTATGAAGCAAGTTCTGTAGAAACATTCTTTAGGGACATTAATAAGAAATCACGAAGTTGGTGATATTATTCCAAATAATGTGTGAAATGTCAAATAAAAGCGAAAGACAACGAATAAATTTAAACCTAATTCTCTTCTGCTGATATCTCTTCTTCCGTTGGAGCGGCTGCCTCAACCTCAACATTAGCTTCTTCTTTTTTAGATTGATCTGTTGATCCTAAAATTCCTATGCTAATCATACCTTGAATTTGAAGATATAAGCCGCGAAGTCTTGCTTCGAGCTTTTCTCTACCTAACGAAGTTGGCCTATCAAATCTACCAGGCAAAAACATAATTACCCCCTATTCTAAATAAATATGTCATCTTTTACAAGATGCTATGTGGAAGCTCGGTTGCCTGCCCAACTACCGAACCTCCGCAAAACACCCTCTATTTGACTTCAAAAAAAGCTGTTTTTGCTAATTTTGAAAGAATTTTTTATCTATTTAGGTTATAAATTTAGTCTACGATGCAGTTCTATGTATTAAGAATCAAAAAGATAGAATTTACAATCTAGGCAATTTCAGATAATCTCTGTTTCACATGGTTCTTAAAAGTTTTTAATTAAACGCCATGTGAACAAAAAGAGCATTGTTATTCGTGGTCTGTCCAGCGATAATAATGCTTTTTTTTATTGCCTTTTTCTAGTATAACTTTTTTCTTTAAATAGTCAACCTATAAGTTATTTGTCTTAAATAAATTAGCAACCTATATTTAATTAAATTTATAATTTATAGAGAGAAATACAATAGTTATTCACATCAATATATAAATATAATTTAATGTGGATAACTATCCTCTTGTCTGGAATAAACAATTTGGCCTTCAACCAACAAACCAATATACTCCAACTTGTAGAGGTGCTATAATTTTTATATGCCTGCAAAACATAGTATTTTAGAGCTAAGAACTGGAAGAGACAGCGAACACACGCCTGAATCTGCTGCTCAGTTTTTTGGTTCAATTCCCAACCTCAGAAACCAGTGGTACTGGAAATTGCTCAAAAAAGACGAGCGTTTAAGTTTTGAAATTATCGTTAAAAATCAAACAATATTTTTCCAAATATATGTACCAGATAGATTGATTAATTACATTAAAAGCATACTTAGAGCTAGTTATCCTGAAATTCTTATCAATGAAATACCAGAAGATGCCATAGATAGCTTCCTCCTGCCCCCAGAAAATTATGTAGACACTAATAGTCAGTTTTTTGAAATGGGAAATCTCTCTCTAAGAAGACCTAACTATCTGCCCTTAAAAACATATAGAGATTTTAGCGATACAGATCCAATGTCAACTATTCTATCTACCCTTTCAAAACTCCAAGAATATGACAGAGCAACTATTCAATACGTTTTTAGCAAAAGTAATGAACATTGGAAATCTGGATCTCCAGTCGAGAGAATCGCCAATACTCAAAGCGCAGAATCTCCTATTCAAATATTAAGCAGTCAAAAACAAAAAATTAATAAAAAAATCGACAGCAAGTCTCTAAAAAGCATAATAAAAATTGTCATTTCATCAAATGACAAACTAAGAAGCAGAATGCTTTTAGAAACTCTTGAGGCATCGTTTGAATCAGTGGCAGATAGTGAAGGAAATAGTCTTCGACTTAGAAGAAAATATTTGTTTAAAGATTATTTCCTCAAACAAATGAAGGCTAGGTCATTTAAGGCATCTCCAAAATTTCACCTTTCGTTGGATGAGACGGCCACAATTCTTCATATGCCAAATGAAAAGTTGTCTACCATTCCAAATATAGCCTGGGGGAAGAATTTATTGGGCGAGCCACCTGAAAACCTACCAGTCATTACTAAGGATATGGATCCAGAATTAAAAAGAGATATTAATGCATTTGCCAAAACCCACTATAAAAATAATGACGTTATATATGGATTGAAACGAAACGACCGCAGAAGGCATATGTACGTGATTGGTAAGACTGGAACAGGAAAGTCTACTCTACTGGCCAACATGGCTATCAACGATTTAAAAAATGATGAGGGCATGTGTGTCATTGATCCGCATGGAGACTTAATTGAAACAATTTTAAACTATATACCTTCACGTAGAATTAACGACGTTATTTATTTTGATCCAAGTGAAAAAAACAGAACTGTAAAATTAAACTTATTTGAGGGAGAAAATATTGTTCACAGAGAATTAATTGCTTCGGGAATTGTTTCAGTTTTCAAAAAACTATATGGTTATTCATGGGGCCCAAGACTTGAATACATCCTCAGAAACTCTCTTTTGACTCTACTCAAAGCCGAGCAATCAAGACTTTCTGACATTTTAGAGTTGCTTACAAATAAAAAGTTTAGGGATAATATTGTTGAAACGCTCGACGACCCAATTCTAAAAAGCTTCTGGGTGGATGAATACAACAAAATGCAAGATAGGCAAAGAACTGAGGCTATAGCGTCTATTTTAAACAAAGTTGGACAATTTGTGTCCTCACCGATTGTTAGAAACATTGTTAACGCTAGAAAAAGCTCTTTTAGCATTGAAGAAGCAATGAACACTGGAAAAATAATTTTAGTTAATTTGTCTCAGGGAAAACTTGGAGAAGACAATGCCACTCTACTCGGCTCGATGTTAATTACAAAAATTCAATTAGCTGCAATGGCTAGAGTGAATGTACCTGAAGAAGAAAGAAAAGATTTTTATCTTTATGTTGATGAGTTTCAAAATTTTGCCACTGATTCTTTCAGTAAAATTTTGTCAGAAGCCAGAAAATATCGCTTAAATTTAACCCTAGCGAATCAATATATTGCTCAAATCCCAGAAGAGGTTCAAAAAGCAATTTTTGGCAACTGCGGAAGCATGATTAGTTTTGTGATGGGCGCTGAAGATGCCCAGGTTTTTGCCAAAGAATATGGAGATCATTATACAAGTGAAGACCTTGTCTCTCTAGAAAGACATCAAGTTATTAATAAGTTATCGATTGATAATATTGTCTCAAAACCATTCCCTGCCCTAACACTTGGACTCGCAAAAAGCAGTAATAGTAATAAAGAAAAAGTAATTCAAGTTAGTAGTGAGAGATTTTCTAAGAAGACCGAATAAGCTTAAGTTCTTTTAAAACTGAAGCAACTGTTGAGTGAGTTTTTTTGGAGATGACTTTATTGAACCCCAATCTCTTAGCTTCTTTAATTCTTCTATCGAGTAAATTAACTGATCTTATTTCCCCCAAAAGACCAATCTCTCCGATAAATACTGTTTTCTCATTGATCGGTTTATTGACCAACGAGCTGGCCATAGCGATTGCCAACCCCAAGTCTAGTGCTGGCTCATTAACATTAAAGCCACCGGCAACACTGGCAAAAATATCATTGCTACTTAGGGGTAATTTACAGTGTTTTTGCAAAACTGCAGCCAAAACCTGAATTCTGGATAACTTTAGTCCTCGACCCACTCTTCTAGGCATTGCCAGCTGAGAGTCAACCACGAGCGCTTGAATTTCAACTAACAAAGGTCTAGTTCCTTCCATTACACAAACAGTCGCGCTGCCTGGTACATTACCATCTGCATACTCCAAAAATAATTCACTAGGATTAGTGACTGATTCAAAGCCATAGTCTCTCATTCTAAAAACACCCACCTCGTCGGTGGCTCCAAAACGATTTTTTACAGATCTTAGTATTCTAAGATCCCCTGTTCTATCACCACTTAGTTCTAGTACAGCATCAACAATGTGTTCTAAGACTTTTGGCCCAGAAATCGTACCTTCTTTGGTAACATGACCCACCAAAAAAATTGGAACGTCTATTGATTTTGCCAATGTCGTAAGTCTTTCGGCACATTCTCTAACTTGTCCAACGCTTCCGGCGCTGCCAGTTAAATCAAAAGTTGTAAGTGTTTGAATACTATCAACAACCACCACGCTTGGCTTAAGTTTTTTAATTGCCTTTGAAACAGAATCGACATTTGATGATGTAATAAAAATTAAATTATCTTGATCATAATCTTTTTCATTAAGCCTACTGATTCTCATTGAGATTTGAGCAGGATTTTCTTCCCCGCACACATAGGCTATTTTTTTATTTGCAAAATTTGACGATTCTGCGTGAGCGAGCATGCTAATCACAGCTTGGGTTAATAAGGTAGACTTACCAATCCCGGGTTCACCACCAATTAGCATCACTGCCCCATTAACCATTCCACGATTAGCATCTTCTCCGCCCAAAACCCTATCAAACTCATCGATAAAAGTTGAAAGGCGCTTTTTTGAGGATTTCAGAGTGTCGACTTGAGAAAGATTGGTCGTAAAATCAGCAATATTTTCATCAGAAGTTATTTCTTTACCAGATTTACTTAATTCAGAAACCTCTTCCACCAAAGTATTCCAACTATTGCATGACTGACATTGGCCAACCCATCTTAAAGATGACCATGCGCAATTTTGACAAACAAATATGCTAGATTTTTTTGACATATACCAAACCTACTTTACTTCAGTGACAAAAAGCGTATTACCACTAAACTCACCAACTACAGTAATTGTTTTACCAACATAATTATCAAAGTTGATGCTATAACTTTCTAAATCTTGAGTTTTTCCCTGGGCTGTTGAAATTAAATAAAGATCTCCAGATTTGCTTATTTTACCAGTTATAGATGTCTCGCTATTTTTATCTTCAAGCTTCATTTCAGATCCAGAATTAAGAAGCTCTAGGCCATCTGATTCTTTTGAATCAAGTGGTTTTTTTGTACATCCTGAAACTATAAAAATAAATATGATTAAAAGTTTAAAAAAATTATTTTTTTTCATAGATACTAATATAAACTATTTTCCATCAACTTTGACAACGAGCTAGTTACTTATTTTTAAATCTCTTTTCAGTGATTTTTCTCGATTCGATTATTTTAGTGCTAGAAATTTTTTTATTATGGTCGTGTATGACAACAACTTCCCCTCCTACCAAAGCCATAATTTCTCTTTTTTTATCAAGGTGTTCGGTATGAGAGGAAACCGCCAAAAAATTTGGCTTAATTTTCTTAATTAAATCAATATGGTCTTGAGGTTTATTAAATTCATTTGGTAAAATAAAAACTCTCATATTTATTTTTAAATTGTTCAAATTATCTAATCTCACTTCTTGATTATTGATTGGCCTACTTTCACCTTTAATAATTTGAACTCTCAAATCAGATTCAATACCAACAATCAAACAATCTGCTAAATCGCTTGCTTTTTTCAAAAACTTCTCATGTTCTTTATGTAGAATATCAAAAACTCCTGTCACAAGCACTAGAGAATTACTGTCAGCTCGACATTTTTTTATAAATATATCTATAAAGCGAGGTAAATTTGATGAACTTTCTGCCTGTAAATTAGATATAGTCTTTTTCATATATTAAGAAACTAGCTCCAAATATTTTTTATACCATTTTCCAAGTATAATTTTTTTTGTGTCTCTTGGATGGAAGAATGCAAAAGATTTTCCCACTTTTTCTCTGGTTATGTGAGGAATCATATACAACTTTTGAAGATAATAAGCTAAATAATTTAATAAGTTTAGAAGCTCATTTACAAGCTTATTTTCAACAACGGCTATATTGTTGTTAATAATGTTATTGTGGTCAATTTTAGAAATTCTTGAGCTATTATTTTTTTGATATTCATAATAATTTGGTAAATAGTTTTTTGCCCAACTATTAATTGTAAAAAACTGTTCCTTAGTATTCTTTTTGTCATAAACCCAAACTGCCTGAACAACTTCAAACGATCCATAAATATTTCTCAGTCTGTCTGGCAGTTTTATCCGATCTATTTCAAGCCACATGTTTAAACACCAGGTATTTTGAAATCTGCCATGCCAAGACCTCTTTTTTCCATTAAAAAGCGCAAAAATAGAAATGATTATTCTGGTTAACCAAAGTCTGTTATTTTCTGTAATTATAAAAAAATCTATGTCATCATTTTTAGTAACGTTATCTAGAGCTAACGAACCTGTGACCAATATTCCCAAGACTGAAGGCAATGATCTTACTTTGCGGACAAAACTTTCCACTTCTTGCCACTTTTCTTTTGAATAAGCCATTCTATTCAATCTAATTTTTACAGATTCACCATCTTTATCTATGTGATAAAAACCATTTGTAAAAAATAATTTACCATCAGCCAACAACTTTGAAAGAGATTTATATAAATCATCATCAGAAATATCGTCAATATTGCCGACAAATCTTAAGATTATCTCTTCTTTTGTAAGGGGGTAACTAAATTGAAACGTGTGGGAAAAAATAAGAAGAATTCTCTCTTCAAGTCCATTAATCATGAGATCATTATAAGCTGGAAAAACACATATTCAAGACTACTTAGAGCTAACAGCGTACTGCTTGAGAACTTGTTTCGTACCAGATTCTATAGCAACCATTACATCTTCAATCTTTTCACCCTCAATCAGTCCAGTGACTCCATCTCTATAATATGAAATTAATTGATCATTCAATCCATTATCATGCGTGAAAGAATTTAAATACCAATTTTTTGCATAAACAGCATCGTCCAAATATGTTGAGACTATTTCATCATCAACGAGTTTTTCAGCCATACTTGCTTTTGGATAAATCTCGCCAAAGGCTCTGATTTCACTTGCTTTGGAATATAACTTCATTAAGTTTTCATCGCTACTTAAGAAACCGAGAAATTTTGCAGCCATTTCTTTATTCTTACTATTGGTATTTACTCCCTCAGCCCAGTATGAACCCCAAGCAATTCTTTCATCAGAAAGCTGTGGCAACGTCATAGTTTTAAACTTCAATTCAGGGTTTTGAGCTTTGATTTCATGAGCTCTCCATGAAGGAGCAAACATCATTGCAACGTCTCCTCTTGCAAAAGCAACTGTTGAGCTTGGAAATTTATTATCCCAAACTTCATCTTTCAAAACAAAGTTAGTATAAAAAGTAAGGGCGTCTACGGTTTCTTGAGAATTTGGCTTGGTAAAATCAGCTCCATTTTGCAACATTAAAATTGCCAAAATATCGGAGAAATGATCCACATTAGTTGCATTTCCAATTGCTAATCCCGCTCTTTGAATACCATTGGCAGATCTGACTGTTAATTTATTGGCCAGAACTCTTAACTCTGCCCATGTAGAAGGAGCGACTTCATTTGCAGATTCCAAAATATCTTCATTATAATAGAGGGCCAAACCGTCATACATTAATGGCACTCCCACATATTGTCCCTCAACAACTAGCTGGTCGGTGACGATTGGATAATAATTATCCTTAAAGTCTTTTGGTGAAATTACACTAGAAGGAACAGGTGCTAGACTTGTTTTTAGCATCGGTGTCCAAGAAGCATGAAATCTAAATATATCCGGCCCGGTGGCGGTACCCAAAGCTGTTTGTAATCTCTCGCGATAATCTTTATGAGACTGTTTTACATAATTTATTTTGACTCCAGGATTTGCTGTTTCAAAATCAGAAATAATTCCATCAACAACTTCATCTGGCTCCCAAAGACCCCAATAAGTTAGCTCTACTTGATCGGAAGGAACTTCAGTTCTTTTGCCTACTTCTTCTGTTGTGTTAGTAGTTGGAGCACTGGTGTTGTTTCCTGTTGAAGTCACGGTCTTAGGCAATGATGATGAGCCTCCACCAAATAATTTAGAAACAACTAACCCGATTACTGCCACTAAAGCTAGTCCTCCCAAAATTAATGGTAAAAATTTTAGTGGTGATTTCTTTTCAGCTGCAAATTGAGGTTTTTGGTTACCCTGATTTGGAGCTGAAGAATCCTTACTAATCTCAGGCATAGGTGCTGATTTTTGGTCGACTATTTTTGGCGCAGGTACGTTAGATCTAAGTCCCTTTGGCAAATCTTCTCCCCTTATAGATTGAGGGATTGGTCTTCCCAAGACTGTTCTCTCAGGCATAACTAGTTTATTGGAAGGCTTGATTATTTGTTCTGCTCCTGCAACGGGAATTGAGGCAGGTTTACCAGAAGAAGAACCTGGAATCGCATTACTACTCATAGATGATAGCGCGCTAAGTGAAGTTGGTGGTAATTTCGTCTCCTCTTTGACGCCCATTGCTTTTTGATTATCTTTTTGAGCTAAAGGAATTCTAGACTTAGCAATTCCCCCATCAAATACAACGCCATCTTTTTTATCATCAGCTGGAAGCTTGGTTCCATTAGCTGGAGTTGATGTAGCTCCAGCATTTACTGGCTTTGGTAAATTTGATTGGTTTTTTGTAGCATCTAAAGTGACGGTTGGGCCAGCTGAAGGTGCTACTGCAGAAACTGTCGAGCCTACAGCAAGATCGGTTGCAACAACAGTTGAAGAAGTTGGAGCAGCCGTTGTGCTAGAAACTGGACTAACAGCCGAAGCCGGTGGTTTTCCCATAGCGGATGGTGGTGCTGCCATCGTTGCTCCTGCATCAGAAGAAGAATCTGTTTTTTGTGTAGGTTTAGGCAGTGGTTGATTATTCATAATAATCTATATCTAGTAATATCTCCTCAGATTTGGCAAAATGAACTAGATATGTGTGATAATTACATAACCGAGTTTATTGCTCATATATAATAATAACATAATGAAATTAAGTTTGTCTCCTTTATATTTACGCTTTACCAAAATTCTTTTTGTAGGCGGAGTTATTTTTCTCTCTTCTGGAATTTATCTAAACGACAAATTTTATAGAGACAAGATATATCCAAATACATATATAGATAGTGTAAATGTTTCTGGACTAAGAATTGAAGACGCTATCTCAAAACTAAAATCTAATAGCAATGTTCCAAATCATGATTTAATTATAGTAGTAGATGATATTAAAATTTCAAGTTCATCGGCAGAGCTTGGGGCAGCAATTAATTTCTCAGAGGTCTCTACTGAAGCTTTTAACTCGACCAGAGAAAGTTCAAAATACAAAACCAGAGTTAATCTATTGAAATCATTTTTTAACAAAAGAAACTTAGAAAGTAAAATTACCTACGAAAGCGAAGGCTTAAAGAACCTGATTAATGAACTCAATAAAAATGTTGAAATTGTAGGTAAAAATCCAGAGATATCCTTAAAAATATCAGGTAACGAAAATAGTATCATTGTATTTAAGGGTGAACCTGGAAGAACAATAGATCTTGAACAAACCACAAAACAAACGGAAGAGATTGTGAATGGCAAGTTTGAAGAAAATTTAAAAAAAGGTTTTGACAATGAAGAGGTAAAAATTGATGTCATAGTCGCTTCCACCAGCGCAGTTCTTTCTGATGATCAAGTAAAACAAGAAGTGGAACGAGCAAAAGTTTTAGTAGGCAAATCTATAAGTTTAAAATCAGAAAATGACAATTTTAAGCTGGATGACACCGAACTAATTAGCTTTTTGAAACCTATCAACCAGATACATCAAGAAAATATTTCTAAATACATAGAATATTTAAATGAAGAGATAAATAGATCACCACAGGATGCTGAATTCAAATATGACAAAGACACACTAAAAGTTGAAAGCTTTATACCAAGCAAAGATGGACTTGAACTAGATAAAATCCAAACAGAACATCTAATTACCGACAGCCTTATTGAATTAATGATAGAAAAGGATGATTCTGATCCTGAAAATAAAAATAAAATTGAAATTCAAGTTCCAACTAAAAAAACTGCCCCTAACATTTCTCTTGAACAAACCAATGATTTGGGAATCAAAGAGCTTATTGGTTTTGGAGAAAGCAACTATGATCACTCGATTATCAATAGAGTGCATAACGTTGAAATTACCGCCAACAGAATTAATTTAGCAATTATTCCCCCAAAAAAAGAGTTCTCATTTAATAAAACTATTGGAGAAGTATCTGCCCGAACAGGATATAGATCTGCATATGTTATATCTGGTGGAAAAACAGTTTTGGGTGATGGAGGCGGAGTTTGTCAGGTTAGCAGCACCCTCTTTAGAGCCGTGCTAGATTCGGGACTTGAAGTAACAAAAAGACTTCAGCATTCTTACAGAGTCTCTTATTATGAATTAAACTCTGACCCAGGTTTTGACGCCACTGTATATGCCGGAGATATAGATTTTAAATTTGTTAATGACACAGAGAATCATGTTTTAATTTCTACATTTGTAGACTCAGAAAACAGATATATGAATGTTGAACTATATGGCACTAGTGACGGCCGAACAACAGAAATTTCAAACTATAAAAAATGGGACTTTAGAAATCCACCGGCCACAGAATATTATCCAACAAATGAGCTCCCTCATGGACAGACCAAGCAAATTGACTGGTCAGTGTCTGGTCTAAAAACTGAATTCACTCATACCATAAAGGATAAGTTTGGAAATGTTATGAGCGAAGATGTTTACTACTCAAATTATAGACCTTGGTCAGCCAAGTACATGGTCGGTATTTAAAAATACTAATGATATAATAATGACCTATGGACTCGAGATATAACTCCCAACTAACTGAAGACGCTATATATAAATTATGGGAGGAAAATGACGCCTTTAATCCTGATAGTGTCAAAAAATTAAGAGAAAATAACAAAGCTAAAGTCAGTCAAAAAAAGTTTTCAATCATAATGCCCCCTCCTAATGCAAACGATCCTCTCCACGTGGGTCACGCAATGTTTGTCTCCATCGAGGATATTATGGTTAGATATCACAGAATGTTGGGAGAAGACACAGTCTGGATTCCAGGCACAGATCACGCGGGAATTGAAACTCAATTTGTTTTTGAAAAAAAACTAAAAAAAGAAGGCAAAAGCCGCTTTAATTTTGATCGCTCTACCCTATTCAAAATGATTTGGGATTATGTTCAAGAAAATTCTGAGGTTGCCAAAGATCAAATTAAAAAACTAGGAGCTAGTGCAGACTGGTCTAGATTCAAGTTTACCTTAGACAAAGATATTGTAGAAAATGTCTTAGGTTCTTTCATGAATCTTTACAAAGATGGATTGATATATCGCGATTTAAAGCTAGTTAACTACTGTATAAACTGTGGAACCAGTTATTCAGAACTAGAAGTTAATCACGAAGAAAAACAAGATCCCCTATACACAATTCAATATGGCCCTCTTCAAGTTTCCACCGTGAGACTTGAAACAATTTTTGGAGACGTTGCCGTTGCGGTAAATCCAAAGGACAAAAGATATAAAAAATTTATTGGAACAAAAATAGAAGTTGAATATCCGTGGGGCAAAAAAGTTGTTCCAGTGATTGCCGACAATTATGTTGATCCCGAGTTTGGAACTGGCGCAGTAAAAGTTACCCCATATCATGATCAAAATGACTTCCGCATGTGGGAGGATCATAAAGACGAAATAGAGGAAAAGCCACTTCCGATAATTAATACCAAAGGGAAAATATACAATTCTCCAGAGAAATATAATGGACTTGGGATTGTGAACGCTAGAAAGCAAGTTTTAGATGATTATCAATCATATAAAGATTCCAATGGAAATTCACTTTTGGTTTCTATCGACAAAAATTACAAACATGCCTTGAGTGTTTGCTATCGCTGTTCAAGACAAATTGAGCCATTACCACTTCCTCAACTATTTATCAGAGTTGCCGATTCGTCAAAAAAAGACTTTAATCTAGTAAAAAATGCCCTTGAATCAATTGAAACCGGAGAAACAGAAATATATGGTGCTGGAAGAAAAACAATTTTAGTTAATTGGTTAAAAAACTTGAAAGATTGGAATATTTCTAGACAAATAGTCTGGGGTATTCCTATTCCGATTTGGTATAAGATCAATGGAAATGAAGATAAAATCACCGCCGGATTTATTAATAATTCTGGAGAATACCAGACGGGCACCCTAAAAGAACTTCTTAAAGAAAACTCAATAGAAAAAATTAAAGAAAAAATCCAAATTATTACTGCTGAAATTTCTGTCCCCTACTCTGTCTCGGTTGAAGATCCGACCAAAAATGATGGTTCAGAAAAGTACATTCAAGAAACAGACACGTTTGACACTTGGTTTTCCTCTAGTCAGTGGCCGGTGGTAACTCTAAAAACAAATTTAAAAAATGACTTTGAAAGATTCTACCCTACTTCAGTAATGGAAACCGGTTACGATATTTTACCAATTTGGGTAATGAGAATGATGCTTTTGGGTAGCTATTTAACTAAAAAATCTCCTTTTGAAAAAGTGTATCTACATGGCTTAGTCAGAGATGAAAAAGGTAAAAAAATGAGCAAGTCTAAGGGAAATGTTATTAATCCTTTAAGCGTAAAACAAGAATTTGGCGCTGACGCACTCAGAATGGCTCTTGTAATCAGATCAACTCCAGGACTAGATAAATCTGTTGGAAGCCCTGATTTTAAAGCCATGAGAAATCTAACAAATAAGATCTGGAATGCCGCTAGGTTTACAATGCTGATGTTTGAATCTACAAATGATCCAAGCCTAAAATCTCCACAGGATCAAATCGAGACTGAAGATGAACAGGTCAAGTCACTAAATGAACAAATCAAGACTGAAGATAAACAGGCCAAGTCACTAAATGATCAAATCAAGACTAAAAATGCGCCCGGTGATGCTGAATTTATTAACAAATTAAATGATGTCATTTTACAGACAACTAATCATCTTTCAGATTTAAAAATTGGCCTTGCCGCAGAAACTGTCTACAATGAATTCTGGCATTGGTTTTGTGATATCTGTATTGAAGAAACAAAAAAAGGAAATATCTCTTTAGAAAAAACTAAAACAGGATTAATAGTTTTTCTAAAACTTTTGCATCCTTTTATGCCGTTCGTAACAGAAGCAATTTGGCAAGAACTACTCGAGAAGAAAATGGTCAATGAAAAATTACTCATTGTTTCTGACTGGCCCACTCCGTTATCATAAAGAATAATGAAATTAATTATTCTAAAAGCTAGGTTGCTTTTTTATTTGGCAATTTTTATCTCACGCTTGGGTTTAGAAAAAATAAAAAAAGCCAGAGGTTTATTTCTTTCAATTTTTTTCTTATTTGCCCTGATTAGTCTAGCTTTGTTTTTTCTGATTAAATCAAGACTCTTAAACCAAGAAATTAAAAACATTGTCTCTTTCAAGCCTGAAAATCAAGATTATTACACACAAAAAATCATGACAGAAAATGAGATAAAAAATGAAATTATTTTTTGGGAAGCAGTAATTCAAAAACAACCAAATTCTATTGACGCGCTATTAAATTTACATTCATTAAACAAGTCTTTGGGCGATAACGAAATTGCTCAAGAATTTTGGCAAAAAGCAAAAGACTTGGATCCCAATAATAAACTTTTTAATAAATAAAAAACCCTCAATAAATGAGGGTTTTTTTAAATTTAAATCTGTCTTTTTAAGAAGCACTTTCAGACTTATTGTCTGATGGTTTATCATTTTCAGAAGCACCATCTTCAGTCTTTGTGCCATCTGCAGTCTCAGCCATATCTGAAACACTTGCTTCAGGCTCTTCTGCTACCTCTTCTTTAAGTTCTTGTACATTGACTAACATAACGTCAGATGGGGTCTCACCCTCATTAAGAACTAGAGAAATTTTTGATTTATCAAAATTAAGGTCTTCAAGAGTAATACTCTGCCCTACTTCTTTAAGTACGGATATATCAACCTCGAAACTTTCTAATAAATCTGTAGGCAAAGCTTCGATCAAAACAAAGTCTTTAACCAAAGAAACGATTGCTCCATCAATTTTTGTTTCACCAGTCATAACCACAGGAATTTCAGCTTCAATCTTGACACTCAAACTGACTCTTTTGAAGGAAATATGTAAAATACTCTCCCCTATTTTTGTATAAGCAACTTCATCAATCAAAACTGGAAGTTGTTTCTTTTCGTCGTCGATTTGTAAGTAAATAAGTCCGGTATCACCCTGAGAATCATAAAGTTTTTTGACGCCTCTATAGTCAGCTATGATGGCGATTGATTTTTCACTAAGACCATAGACGTTTCCTGGCAATTTTCCTTCAGATCTTAATCTGGAAACATTCCCAGTTCCCTTCACTTGTCTTGTAGATACGTGAAACACTACTTTTTCTGATGCATTTGTCATATTTTTGATATACTTTCTTTAAACTGGTTTATTTTAGTTTTTTTGTCAATTTTTGTAAGTAAGAATAGCTAGTATAAAGCTCTTGAGGGAAATAAGCAAATTAGATATAGGTAAAACAAGCACTTGCTAATCAATTTTTATCGGATATATAGCCAAAAAATTAATATTACTCAAACTCAACACTAAATAGAGAATTGCTATTTTTTGTATCAAAAATAATTTTTCTACCCACAACGTCTGCAGAAGGAGATATTAAAACAGGTGATATATCGCTTGAATGTTCAAAAACAATATTAACAGGATCACCAGAAGTTCCTGCCTGTTTCTTGTTAAAAAAGACATAAGAGAATCCCTTATCAAAATTAAGTGGGGTAGAGTAGTCAATCTCAACTTCTAGTGTTTTTTGGATTGGCACATCAACGCTAATTCCAATCTCTAAGAAACCATTAGAAATCTTCTTCGAGATTTGCTCCTCAATTAATGGCGAGCCGTTTATAAAAACACCCTCAACGAGTGAGTCTTCATCTATAAAAAACCTTTGGAAAGATTTGTATGTACCTTTTGGCCAAGAATTAGATTTAGCATTGTTTTTAAAGGTGATTTTTCTCTGGTGAACTGCTTTTTCTTTATCTATTGTTATTTTTTGATCGATAGCTCTATCAAGATAATAATTGGCCTTATTTATTCCCACATTAGCCTCAACTTGAGAAATGCTGTCGACTCTGCAGTCAACCAAGCTCAGCTCAGCTGGGCAGCTTGGTTTAATCAAACCTCCAGTCCAGCCTAAATCATGTAAAACTTGTTGATTCTCTTTTTCACTCACTGAGAAGGCAAGCTGGTTCTCTGAAATTGATTTTTTCAGTGAATAGAGAAGGGGACTGACTTTTTCATCACTTATCTTCGTAACTTTTTCAAGAATTTTTTCCAATAAAACTACGGAATAGTCGATTGAATCAGGAGAATCTATCAAAACTACCTCTGAGTGGAACTCCATTCTCTCTAAAATATTTTTTGAGTTTATTACTTCGTTGTAATCTGGTAAATCCACCGGGCCTATTGCCTCCAACAAGTCCTTGATAGTAAATAAATTAACGGCGATCACACCATCCACTTGAACTCCGGTGCTTTTAGAGATAAACCACTCGATTTGTCTACTCGTGGAAGGAAAGTCTGGGTTCCAGTTGCTGTCTCTTAAATACCATTTTTCCTCACCCAAGTATGTGGTTACTTCTTCTGGAGGGACAACTGCGCCAGATAATTTTTGATCCAAGGAATAAACGCTATAAACATCATGAGAAACTAGACTGCCGCCATCAAAATTTAATAAAGCAACGGCCTGAATAAATCCTCCTGTAGGCCTCAACTCTTGATTATTTTGGAAAATAACAGCGTATGTTTTTTTAGAATCTTCTCCAGTAAGGGATGACAAAATTGGTTGTAATTGCGCTTGTACTGATATATCGTTTTTTATTGATCTTAATTCTGCCTCATAATTGCCAAATGCTTTTTCTTTTTCCTCTGAACTAATGTCTAAATTAACAAGTTTCAAATTAGCTTCTAAATCAGAAAGAGCTTCATATGCATTTTGAGACTGCTGACCCAAAATTTCGGCCATTTCACTAGTTTTATTACCATTTCCAGTAAGCATCTTCAAAACAAGATTTTTGGACGTTTCATTGACTTCAGAGAGTGTTTCTATTGCGGATTGAAGTCCATTACTAGCTGCCACCATAGATTTAGCACTAGAAATTGTGTCCGTGTCTAAAATTAATGAATAGCCATTAGCCTGAAAATTAACAAAATCTGTTATCGTCTTTAGTTTTTTATTCTCAAGCGTCATGTCTTCGCCACTAGATTTTTTTAAGACAAAACTAACCAACTCTTTTTTGAGAAATGATTGAGAAGCAAAAAATACTCCTGCCAACACCAAGACTGCACTTGCCACTCCAGTAGCGACAATCCCGCCAACAAACAACACTTTTTTTCTACCACTTCGCTTTGAATTTTTTTTAGTATTTTTGGCAATTTCCCTAATTCTATCGACTTTTGTTTCAGTCCTAGTGCTCTTAAAAATTCGCTTTATTTCGTCGTCGACGCTTATAGAATCAATGTTTTTCTTGACTATATTTGACTTTTCGTTAAGAGATTGATCACCTGTTTTTACTATGTTCTGAGCATAATTTACTTCAGGAATATATTTATTTTCAAAGAATTTTTTCTCAGTTACCTCAGTAGTCTCAATTCTCAATGAAGATGAATTAGTGTCTTGGCTCTCGTAAACAGGAGGTTTTGGCGTAAGTTTTATTTCTTGTTTTTCAATTACTTCAACGCGACTTTGTTGAGGAACATTTGGCTTAAAAATTATTTCTTTTACTTCAACGCGACCTTGTTGAGGAATATTTGGCTTAAAAATTATTTCTTTTTTAATTAATTCTACTTGAGGAGCTTTAAGTTTTTTTACAAAGCCGGCAACAATCGAATTAAAATCAAAATCAACAATATTTTCCTTAGCAGAGAAGGGGATAGAGTTTGCGATCGACACGGTGTCATTAATTATTTCTATATTTGAGTTGTGATACACGTCATATAGTTTTTTAATTGACCCAACAACTACTTGTGAATGAACGTCTATCCCTCTCACTAAAACACTAGCTTGTTTTCCAGGTCTAAACAAAGAATCTTCAACTATTTTGACAAATGTCTCAGGGTTTAAAAAATTTAAATTAAAACTTGGGTCAATAATGATATTTCTGTGAATGTTTTTGGTTAAAAATCTTAAAATGTCATTCTCTTGAGAATCAACTATTAGGTTTTGGCCAAAAATAAAACTTGCTTTGGGCAAATGCAAAATACAATCTTCTATAAAACGACTCTGTTTGTTGGATAAATCCAGCCATTCTTTAAATAAATCACTAGAAAAAGAGCTTATGCTTGAAAAAATATTTGCCACAATAACTACTGGAGTTTGCACTTGTTTCAAGACACTCAACAAATCAAGATAATTTTCTAAATTTTCAGCATTATTCTCATAGAGCCAGATAATCTTATAAGCGCCAGAAATAATGTTTAGATCAACTTTTCCCTCCAAAATTTCAGACGATGAACACTGTTTGATATTTAAATCAAATTTTTTGAGAACTTCCGACACGTGAAAACGAAAAGAGCTGTTGCTTCCAATCAAAACCACTAAAGGGCCGTCAGATAATAACTGAGTTTCTAACTGATTCATTTGAGTTAATTGTAGAAAATAAAAAAGACTTATTAAAGAGGAGTTTAATTTTTCAGCAATTCTTGATTATCTAGAGCTTGATTAACAAGGGCATCTGCCTCTGAATTAAACTCTCTTCTAACATGGATTATTTCCAAAATAATTTTGTTTTCTTCGGCAATTTTCCAAAATTCATGAGCGTATTTTTTCATTCTTTCGTCTTTTATTTTCCAATTCTTGTTTATCTGTTCAACCACTAATTTTGAATCTAAATAAAAAACAATTTTTTCGTATTTTAACTGCTCTGTAGAAATCCATTTAATTGCATTAATAATAGCCTGATATTCTGCCTCATTATTAGTTGCTTGACCGATAAATCCAGAATATTCATAAGCAATTTCTAGATTTGCTTTATTTTCGAAAGAAAATTGTTTGTCAGTCATATAAGCAATAACTCCAATTGCAGCGTTTCCGGGGTTACCTCTAGATCCTCCATCGGTAAAAACAATTAAATTCATATGAACGTAATTTTATTTTTTGATTTTTATTACTAATTTCCTGTTTCTACCAATTCCTTCAGATACACTTTCTAGTTCAGAAAACTTTTCATCTTCTGCTAGGGTAAAGTGGATAATGTATCTTTCGTGGGCTGGAAGATATGAGTTAAAAGAATATTCTTCTTTAGTTTCCAAAACTTTATTTGCTGCAGAATAAGTAAGATCTTTAAGTCTATCTTCTCGTTTTTCTCTATAATCATTAATGTTTAGTACGATTCTTTTGTTTTCAGACTCTTCTTGAAAAATTACTCTTAATATTCTTTGAATTGAATCTATTGAATCTCCATGATGTCCGATAAAAACTCCCGAATCATCCTCTGGAACAGACAACTTAATTTCAATTTTTTCGTCAGTTTCGACTGTCTCTATTTTAATTTCTTCTTCTGATAAACCGCAGTGTTCACATAATTGTGCTAAAAATGTTTTTATTTTCATAATTATTTCCTTATTGTTTCGCTATTACTTTCCTTGAAATAAAATTTAAGGCTCTATTATAATAAATTATTAATCCTCCTGGTCCAGATATGTAAAGTTGTTGTCCGATACTAAAAATGGTGGTTGCTACCCAGTATAAAGCTAATCCAGATGGAAATTTAAGTGCTATAAATCCAGTCATAATCGGCATTAAAACCAACATCTGTTGTTGCATGGATTGAGCCATATCAGCGGTACTTTCTTCTTTTTTATTCTCTGTCTGAATTTTTTTACTTTTACTTTTATTAGGAACTACATCTCTGGTTTCAGCTCCAGGTGCAATCATTAGAGATAAAATTAATTGTGTTACAGCTGCCAAGACTGGCAGAATATATTTTGAATCTGGTTGACTTAGGTTTAACCACCAAAAATTTGACTCAACTATGGCTCCATTGATAACTGGTGAATTTAAAAATTTAATTAAAACGTTATATAAAACTATTAAGATTCCTAGTTGAGCTAACTGAGGTATACATCCAGCTAAAGGGTTGATGTTGTATTTTTTATAAAGTTCCAATTGAGCCTTTTGGAATCCTTGCTTGTCTTTTCCATGTTTTTTCTGAAGCAACTTGATTTCTGGCTGAACTTTTTTCATTTTTTCACTAGATCTAAGTGAAGGAAGTGTTAAAGGTAAAAGAGCACTTCTAATTAAAAAAGTGAAAATAATAATCGCATAACCCAAACTTCCGGTGGTACCCACTAAAAAAACTAAAAAGTTATGAAAAATGTTTGAAAAAATGTCCATATTTACCTCACGTGTCTCTAAAATATTGTTACCAACAGGTGATAACTCTTAATAATCCTCTAAATCCGCCAATAAAGATCCCTCTTTTTTGTATTTGTCTAAAAGCATAGGTTCCACAGGTTGGAGAATGTTTACAGTGAATCACAACACCAAAAACGCTTCGTAGGAGATTATACCTCATACTTCTAAAAAATTGATAAACTAATAAAATTATTTTATGCCTTCGTTTCAAGTAATCTTTCTTTAATTTGATATAGCGTGTCTTTTAGATTTTTTTGAGAAATTTGTTTTTTAATAACAATAATTAAATCAATATTATTTTCTTTATTCATTGAGAAGACATTTTCAATCAATAAATAAGCAGCTCGCTTAATTTTATTTCTTTGCGATGCTAATTTATTGGTTTTTTTTGGAACAATTACAATCGCCTTCGATACTTCAGACTTTTTTTTACTATAAAACAAGCTAAAATTAGTGAAGTGTTTCTTTTTGCAACTTGAAAAAAAATCTTT
Organism: Candidatus Woesebacteria bacterium; assembly: GCA_017999345.1. Taxonomy (GTDB): domain Bacteria; phylum Patescibacteriota; class Microgenomatia; order UBA1400; family PJMF01; genus VFLK01. Next base: position 36,341 of record JAGNLY010000004.1, on the reverse strand, counting down.
ATTTTTTCTTAAATCTAGTTTAAGCTGTTTAGACAGCATAATTAAACCTTATTTTTTCTTAAGAACGGTCAGTTTTTTTCTGCCTTTAGCACGTCTTCTCTTAAGGACTTTAAGTCCTCCAAGGCTTCCCAATCTCTTCAAAAAGCCGTGTTTCTTCATTCTTTTATATTTTTTTGGATTCCATGTTCTTTTCATAAGGATAGTATTATATCAGAGTTTTTCTGGTTTACACTACAAATTATCCATTTACTTTAAACGGCATAATAACATACCTATGGTCGCTGTTCTTTCCTGGTTTAAAAATAGCTGGCCTAAGGCTTTCGTTCATACCAAACCAGTGCTCGTTTTCTTTCGTTGAGGATAGATATTCCATCAAATACTTAATATTAAAAGCAATTTCTCCAGGAGTTCCTTTTATTTTGACGTTCTTAATTTTTCCACTGTAGTTTCCGAATGAAGGGGAGGATGACTTAATTTCCATATCATTTTCGTTGACAATAAGTCTCACAATATTTGAAGACTCTCTAGCAAAGATCATAGCTCTCTTCAAATTATCCATCAACTCGTCAGAATCGATAATTACTTCTGTTTTTACTTCTGAAGGAATTATTTTTTCATACGGAGGATAATTGCCGTCAATTAGTCTAACAAAAATAAGAACGCCATTAATTGAAAAGAAAATTTGTTTTAATTTTCTAGAAATTTTGAGTTTTATCTCCTTTGCCTCTAGTTTAACCATAATTCTAAAAACTTCAGACAGTGCCTTCGCCGGCACTAAGAAAGAACTTTCCTCGATATTATCTTTATTATTTGCTAATTTTAAAACTGATAGCCTGAATCCATCAGTTCCAACTGCCTCAAGAGAGTTGTTTGAAAATTTAAAAAGAATTGCTGTTAAAACAGGTCTCGCCATGTCAATAGATGTGCTAAAAGAGACATTTTTCTCAATTTTGTCTAACTGATCAAAAGAAAGTATAAATTCTTCTCCTTCAACTTGAGGAAAAGGAGGATATTCATCACTAGATTGACATGAGAGCGTTGTTTTTGTCTTTTCAGAGATTATATTCAAGCTTCCTTCGTCAGACTCTAAAGTCAATACTCCTGGACTTAGTGAAGAAACAATTTCTTTGAATTGCTTTCCGGGAACTACAACTTTTCCTTCAATCTCGGAGTCGACTTGAATAACAGATCTAACTCCGAAATAAAGATCTGTTGCTGAAGCAGTGCAACCGTCTTTTGTTGATTCTATTAAAATTGAAGAAAGAATGGGTAACTGAGGTCTACTAGGAATTGCTTTCTGTAAATTATTTAATGAGTTGTTTAAATTTTCTTGTAATACTTTAAGTTTCATTTTATTTAGTTTTCTTGTTAAAGAAACATTATATTAATATTTAGTAGTTTTAGTAGTAGTGTATCTAACATAAGTGCAAAACTCCTTGTTTTTAATCTGGTAAGCTAGTGTGAATTTTATGTGTTCTTTACAGTATTGTCGGTGTTGATAACTAATGTGTATTAATGTTCACTGTTTATCAACACATTGTTTGTTATTAACAAAAGCTCTTAATAATTCACATTTAGCCACTATGTTTCTCGCATTTTATCCACCAAGATATCCACAATTGTTAATAACTTAGTGAGAAGTTAATGACAATGTTGTTCTTAGTGCCGATACATCCCTCATTATTAAGTTGTCATTTTTGAGATCTTTTTCAACTTTTCTAACGGCGTGAAGGACACTGGTATGATCTCTTCCAGAAAACCATCTTCCAATTTCTGCCAGTGGTAAATCTAGTTCACTCTTTAGTAAATACATAGCTATATGTCTGGCTGTAACTAATGATTTGACTCTCCTTTTTCCTTTCAGAGCGGTTTGTTTCATTCTATAGTGGTTGGCTACAGTTTTTATAATTTCTGAAGGAGAAGTATTTATTGCCTGTCTTTTTTCTGTAATTTCATTATTGAGTAAACTATTAATTAAGTCCTCATCAATAAACTTTCCTTTAAGCTCAACTTCTGATCTTATGCTAGTAATAATTCCTTCAATCTTTCTTGCGCTTTCAACTTTTGCAGCAATTGTTTTTGCAATATCAATCGGAATTGATAAGCCAACAGCTCTGGATTTTACTAATAAAATCGCGGTTCTTAGCTCAAATGATGGTACTTGGATATCAATCATTAAGCCTGCTTCAAATCTCGACCTCAATCGGTCTTCCAATAAATTCATTTCATGAGGCGGTCTGTCTGAGGTAAGTACAATCTGTCCTTGCTGTTTGCTTAGTGCATTAAAAGTGTGAAAGAATTCTTCTTGAACAGCATTTTTTCCTGCAATAAATTGAATATCGTCAATCAATAGAACATCTGCATTTCTAAATTTAGATTTAAAGAGATTGGTGTTTTTTCTTTGAATAGAATGAACGATTTCGTTCGTGAATTCTTCTCCGGTGCAGTAAATTATTTTTTTATTAGGATTATTGATAATTATATTACTACCTATAGCATGCATCAAATGTGTTTTTCCAACACCAACTCCTCCATAGAGGAATAGGGGATTGTAAGCAGTTCCTGGACGATTTGAGACAGCTGTCGCTGCCGCGTGCGCCATTTCATTAGTCGTGGAGACTGCAAAGGTTTCAAAAGTATAGTCTTTTCTAAGTCCTACCGATCTGATAAGCGCCGCTGTTCTATCTTCAGACGCAGAGGTTAGAGTGCTTTCGGAAAAAAGATCCTCAACTCTTGGAGAATTGATTGATGATTGCTGTGTTTGATCATTGGTTCTATTAAAAAATGCATCGTTTTGTTGATCATTAATATTATTTTGTTTTTCTAGATCTGGATGAATTGTTTTATTTATGGTTGTGAAACCATAGTTTTGAGAATGAGAACTAGACTTCTTTTGGGTTGCTGGAGTAAAGACTGCTGTTCCAACAATATAATTAATATCGCAATTTTTCCCAGTTATCTTATCGAGAGACTGCTTGATCTGAATATGAAGGTTCTTTTTAAGATTAGTAGAATGAAAAGCCGTAGGGCTAGTAATAATAGCCACGCATTTGTTGTCTTCTAAGTATTCCATTGAAGTTATTGGGTTCGATACAATCCAAGTATTAAAAACAGCAGGGGAGAGTTGTATTTGCAGCTGCCCACACACTAATTCCCAGATATGTCTAACCTCTTCCAGAGGAACATTATTGTTCATAAAATAACCTTAAATAACAAAAGTGGGCAGAAATTAAGTAAAACTTAATCGTGAATATTTATACACAAAGTTATCCACATTTAACAAGGGGAGAAAAATACCCATTTATCAATCAGCTTATCAAGAAGCCGGTGGTTCATAAGTATCTATCGAATATAAATCAGTTGAAGTGACCATTCCTTTTGCTTCTTTTTTTTCTTCGACTTTAGCGACAGGATCTTTGAATTGTTTCATGATCTCTTCTTTTCGTTTTTTCTCTTCGTCAGATTCATCTGCAGTATTTTGAGCAGGTTCTTGTCTTAAAACCGAGTCGTTTCCTGGCATATTCGACACTTTAATCCTGTTTCTTTTTGCAATTTCTTCTGGATTTGTCGTTATAACCTTGTGTTCATCGTCAGAAGCAACAACTCTTAACGCAACGTGATTTTGACCAGCAAAGAAAATTCCTTCTCCAACATCTGATGAAACTAAGAGTTGTCTCTCTCCTTGAGAAAGATAAAAAGTTTCGGCCAAAATTGGAACAGAAGCGGTGGACTGCTTCATAAGGAACTGAATAGAAGCGTTAGTAACAATTGCTCTTCCAAAATCGTTATGTAAAAAGTCTTCGACGTCTTGAGTAATTGTTGTGACGCCTAAGTAATATTTTCTAGCTCTTTTGACCATTGAGTGCAAAAAGGAAGCGGAGTCATGGCTTTTCATAAAATACCAAGCCTCATCAACCACAAGAATTCTTTTTTTAAGATCTTTTTTAACTCTTGTCCAAATAAAATCAAGAATCACATACATAGCAACTGGTCTAATGGATTCTTCCATTTCTTTGACAGAAAAAATTGTGAGCTGATTTTTAATGTCAAAGTTTGATTTCTGGTCAAAAATACCTCTAAAAGATCCAACGATATATTTTTCTAATCTGGCAGAAATGTCATTTGCGTCATCAGACTCCATACCGATCAAGGCTTTGTAAACGTCTTCCATCAGAGGTGGTTCATTTGTTTGGGTTGCTGGGTCAGGAGTTATTCCTTTGGCTTTGTATGCGGCCACCAGCGCTCTATCAAGTAAGGCGTCCTGTTGTGGAGTCATGTCGCCCAACATAACCTTTAATAATCCGTGCAATGAAATAATTTTTTGTCCAAGCTCATTCTCGCCTTCTTCATAAAGGTTAGAAAGGTCAAAAGGATTAAGTTTTGTTGGCGATCCGAAGGTGAAATTAATGTATTCTCCACCAGCAGCAACTGATAAATCTTCATACTCGTGCTCTGGGTCAAGAACAAGTACTTCTGTACCAAACATTAATTGACGCAATATTTCTAATTTAACGGTATAAGATTTTCCAGCTCCAGATTTCGCAAAAATAACCATGTTGGCGTTTTCCATTTTAAATCTGTCAAAAATAACCAGCGAATCATTATGCTCATTTATTCCGTAAATTATTCCAGTTTCCATTGTTAGTTCACTTGAAGTAAATGGAAAAGTTGTTGCCAAAGAAGTAGTGTCCATGTTTCTCGTAACTTTTAATTTGTCAGTTCCCATTGGCAAAGTTGTCTTGAAGCCTTCATCCATCTGCAGAGTGGCCTTCTTTGAAACGATCAACAATGATCCAAGAGCAGATTGAATACTTTTGGTTATTTTATCTAGTTCTTCTTTTGTTTGGGTTTGAATTGTGACGTAAAGTCCAAATTGAAAAAATCTCTCAGCACCTTTAGCGAGTTCTTCTCTTATAAATCTGGCGTCTTCGAGTTTTATTTCTGTATTAATATTACTAATTTTTCCAGAACGCAGGTCAGACTGAATTTCAGCCTCCATTTCAGTTATTTTTCTTTTTAAGTTATCTAAAATTTCCCCAGAGTCCACAGGATAGATAAACATCGCAATATTCATCTGATGAGGATAGTTGATTAGAGGTGAAAGCCAGTTGGCTGGCACACTTCTTGGGTAACCTGCAATAAATATAGTTCTTGTGTATGTTGAATTAATTTTTTGAAAAGTAAAATCTACCTCAATTGCTTCTGGGGCAATGATGTCTTGAATCGTCACTAATCCTCTTGAAAATTCCTGTAATCTCTCTAAATCTTTTTGGTCTTGGCTCAGTACCGCGCCCTCAGCTTGTTTGTCATCCTTTTTTTTGAAAAATGGTAAAGAGTTGAGTATTCCTGGCATTAAATTTGTTGACCTTCATTTGTGTTTTGTACAACTGAGTTCTGATCTTGTTGAGTAGTTACCACTTCTGGTTGTGCCACTACATCTGGTCGTGCAGAATTTCCAGAATTATGTGCAACAGTTTCTACTTCAAATTTAGCGTCTGCTGAAAGGCTTGGTGTTGCCAATTGATCAATGGACATGTTGGTCACATCTGCAATTGGAGAATCAGTAGAAACACCCTGACCTCCTGATAAATCTGCTGAGTTCATCGCTCCTTCAACTTGGGCGCCAACTAGTGGAGTAGTGTAGCTACTGCTTTCAGCAATTTGCTGTCCTTCCGAAGCCTCCGGGTTATAACTTAGGTAGAACAATTGAATTATCTCTTGTGTTTCTAGCTGTCTTGAGTAAAGACCAATTCTAGCAAACTGAGCGATCAAATGATCTTTTTTTGGCTCAAGAACGTTTTTTGCTTTTTCTAGAATTAGATTTCTATCAACAGAGGTAATTTGAACAGTACCCTTGCCTGGTAAAACACTAGTTGCTGCTAAAATTCCCAACTCAACAGGAGCAGCTGGAATAATTACAAAAAACTTCTTATCAAGAACGTTTCTTTCTCTAATTAGATCACCAACAAACTCTCGATATTTTTGGATTCTTTTTTGTTTTCCTCTGTCTAGAGCAGCTAATTCTTGTTCTTTTAGAAGTTGTAAATAATTTGTAACGTCTTTTGTTTGAGATCTGATTAAAATTTGAATTGGATAGTTTATTGAGTTTAATAATCCGGCGTAGGCATACATGATACTATCTTGTTCTTCCTCTGCTAGAAGTCCGAAATTCATAGCATCAACGGAAATAATTACAGAGGTGGTGCCATCCTTCATGATGACGAAATTATTTGTAATATCAAAGATATCTAAAAATTGTTGAGTAGTGGAATTGATTATTGGTTGGCTAGGCATTATCTATAGTTTATAACTTTTTTCAACTTAATTCTAGTTTTCACTTCTAATTTCTATTGGCTGAATAATTGTTCCGTTTATTGAAATATGCAATGGCTGAAAAATATAGCCTTCTTTTTCAACCTTAACACTATACTCTCCATTTTTTAGTGGAGTAGTGATGAAGAATTGACCAAGCGCATTAGTTTTCACCGCTCTTTCAATTGCGCCTTCTAAAGTCTGAACTTCAACAATGGAATCTGATAACAGATCGTTAGTTTTGCTTAAAACCATCCCAACCAATTTGTTTGGTTTATTTGGCTTTATAGGAAATGGAAGGTCTGAATTAAAGTTTACATCATGAGCATTTCCAATATTTATAGCTTCTGGTGATTCAGTTTCCATAAAAACTTTCTCACTCATATCTGTTGCTGACGCGTCAATAAAATCTCGTTCTTTTTCTTCTTGTTGGGTTGTTAGTGTTATGGTGCTTTGTTCTGGAATTTGAATATTTTGAGCAACTTGATCTGGACTTAGACCAACTCTTACTTTTTCACTTTTCTCATTTTTATCATGTTCTTCAACCTTTTTTTCAAACATTGACTCTGGTTCAACAAATTCTTCTTCGTTTATTTGATTAGACTCATCAACTTGATCATCTGCAATTTTTGGTGCCCTCATACTTCTGACTCTAACGTCTAGACTTGGCTTATGTGCCTCAGTTTTTATTTGTTTAACAACGACGGTTGTGGTTTGCACGGTGTTGAAGCTGGCTAGTATTCCTTGCATTCTGTCGACCTCATCTTGAGTAAAGTCTGTCGAAAAGCTGCTGGTTTCTGGAACTGATCCTAAATACTCTTTAATTCTTTGGCGTTTTGCTGGCGTAAGATCAATTTCTGGTTCTTGGACGATGGTGGTGGCCAGGCTTTCAAAAAGAAAAAACTCAGGTATATTGATTTCTCTTTTCCAGAAGAACTTGGTAGGTTTGTACATTACTTTTACAAAAGTGCTAATCCAGTGAGTTAGCGGTTTTTCTTGGATTGGAACAAATGCGGCCACTATTCCGATAGTAATTGTGAGAAGAATTAGCGGCCACTTAATAATAGCTAGTAAATTTGTACTAAAGATAATGAATGCAATAATGACGCTAAGTAAAATCTCGCCAAACTGCTTTAAAGTCATGCTTCCAACGATGTGAAACCTGTAGCCAGTAATATCCTGAGGAATAGGATGCTGTTGCATAAAAATAGGGCAGTAAATACTTCTATACTAATAATAACATTTATAGACTCAATGATCTAATGATTTAAAAGGCTTCCGGGCCATTTTCCTCAGTTGAAAGAGTTTTTCCCCAAGTATTCATAAATATTTCTTGTGTGGTTGGTTCAAAGCGCCAGATTTCCTGAACTGATTGATCTTTTATGTGGGTGAAAATCACCAAGCCCTGATTTAAAAATACATTAGCTCTTACTGAGTTGCTCATTTGTGTGCTAAACAATATTAATTGAGGTTCCCCAAATTTCTGTAAATAAGGTTTAAGATTGTTTTCGGGATTATATGAAATTTTTTCTTTCATAAAAATAACTTTATTTTCAGGAGAAACTAAAATAATATCTGGATTTACTGGATATTCAGATTTATACCTATACTCAATCCCTAAATCAGTAGTTTTTGTTTCAATCGGATTTCCTAGATTTTCTTGAATACTGTTTGTAAATTCAAACCCTGGCGTTGCAGACTTATAGGTATTCTCCTGAGTTGGAACAACTTTTGTTGTGGCAATGTTAAACGTTATTGAAGAGAGAATGATAATTATTGAACTAATTATAAAAATTATTAGCCAGTTTTTATCCGATTTTAGAGGTTGAAGATGTTCATTATTCATATGATTCCTGTTGATAATAATATCATTGATATTCTTGTCCTCCAAAAATTTCCTCTTTAATCCAGTCATAAGTTTTTCTATAATTTTGTTTAAATGGCCAAGGTCCAGCTGGATACTTTATGTTTCCAACGAATCTATCGCTAGTCATATACAAGACTACTGCTTCTGCAAATGCTTCAGAATTGTCTGCAACACAAGATGCTTTAACAGGATAGGTAAAGCAATCAGAAGTGGTTAAATTTTTTGAAAAACCATCAACAATGCCTGGATTTCTACCTTCTAGGATGTGTACTGATTCATGTATCATTAAATATTCCATTTGAGCGACGTTTTGAAAAGCGCCTCCGTATAGTATGAAGTTATTTGAATCTCTGGTCCAACCATAATATCCTTGTGGACTTGGTGGATATTTGTACAGAGCAATCGGCCCATCACCACAAAGTAACTCAATAAATTTTCCGTTATTAGCGACTTCATCTAATCCTCCTTTTACTAGATCAATTGAAGCCTGATCCCAATCGAGAGAGGTTAGTGTTACAGATTCTCCAGACTCAAGTACTATTGTTTGAGAATCTCCGCCCGGCATCAGTTGGAAACAGGCCAAATCTCCTAAAATTAATCCACCGCCCATCGATGATAAACCAGTTGGCACAGGTATTAAAAAAGCACTTTGAATTGTAAAAATCGCATGAATTGTAACTACTATGCCAATAAACATTGCCATACCAGGGGCCAAAATTGCAATTGGAACACCAAAAAAAACATCGGCAGTAGCACCTAGAAGCGCTTCCTTGCCGGCTATTTTTAGTGCAGCGGTGTTTGCGGATGAATTAGCCATTGCAGCTTCTGTTGCTGGAAGACCTCCGTTATTTCCAAAAATTGAGTTGACCAAAGGAGTTGAATTCACCATGAAGCCCGCATTTGATCCTACAATAACGCCTGGAATGATTCCAACAGGCCCGCCGGCAACGATAAATCCTACTGTACCGCCAAGTGCTCCTCCAATGAATCCGCCTACAGTTGAGAGCGCACGAATTGTTTGCGCAACTAATGCAGTTAGAAGTCCGCCTATAATAAATGAGGCATTTTTAAAACCGACTTTATTTCCAAAATCGTAAATTTTGTTTAGAACAGCTCCGCCGGGAAGAGCAAGATTAGCGGCTTTTGCCACGTTAACGAAAGTTTTTGAAGCAGCCGATTTTCCCAAAGAACCAGCCATTTTTTTAGCTGGATTTAGTTTGTCACCACCAAATCTTTTAGTAAGACCTTTATATATTTTTGAATTTTTAATTCTGCTAGAAACCCCGCCATATTTTGAAAATTGTTGATTTGGTTGTGAAAAATTATAGTCAGAATCTATAATATGTTGATCAAACTCCATGAGCTCTCTTGGAGAATGCTTATTGAAAAAACCATTGTTTATACTTGGATTTGTATTTCCTGCTCCAGATGAAACATAGGTTACTTGATCTTCAATAGATGCTCCATCGTTGACAAAGTCAGCCATTAACAACTGTTTTTCTAACTCGGTGTTGTAGATATATGAATCTTGTAAAAACTGACCATATTTTTTCTCATCAGCAATTTGGTTGCCTAGTGCGATAAAATCTAAGGACTGTAGTTCCTCAACATCTTTTATAAGTTGCTCCCTATCGAGTAATTCATACAACTTTAGGGCTTCAGCTTGCTGATCGGCAGTCATTTTTTCAGCGTTTTTAATGTTTTTAAATGTGTTTAAGGTTGAAATATCAAAAAATAAAAACTCGGGAATGAATTCAAGTCCTGCGTCCTTGTTGCCTTGTTGAAACGGGAGGTTAAACTGATTATAAACAATTCTTTGTTCTTCAGCAGATAAATTTGCCCATAGTGGAAGAAAAGTTTTATATTGCTTGGTAATTTTGTTGATTTTATCTTTTTTTCTGCTGTTTTCGTTTTTGCTGTCTAGTCCTCCAGCCACAGTTTCTGCGCCATTTTCTTCTATTGCACTTCTAGTGTTTGTTAAAACATCTCTATGGATTGCTTCTGTTCCAGAACCTTTAATTGCTAGCTTTTTGGCTTCATCATCGCTGACTTTTATCAGTCCTCTAGACAGGGACGTGTCCATAACATGAAGAGTTAGTTCAGATGCTCTGTAGGTTGTGTAGCTGTAAAGAACTTCTTTTAATTGTCTTATTTCTTTAGATGTTGTTGATCCTGGGAGATCAAAAATTATTTTAATTTTTTCATCATCCATGTTTTTAAGAATATTTATAACGTCGTGTTTGTTTTTATTTCCTTTAACTAAGATGACTTGTCCATTTTCGTCTTGTGCAAAATATTCTTGATCTATGCCGTATTGCAAAATCATTGCGTCAAGAGTGTTTTGGACGTTTTTGTTGAGTTTTGCGCTGTCAGACCCAAGCGCAACCATTAGAGATTGTTTTAGTAGTTCTATTGGAGAAGTTAGTTTAGAAATATTCCCACCTAATAAATTGTCATTAAATTGGTTAAATTCTTCTTTTTGTTTTTGATCAAGGTTTTGAAATGCAGGGGAACCAGTTAATTTTTTATAATATTCCTCAAGAACTCCTCTATTTTGGCTGGCAAATTTTGGATAAAATCTTAAAAGAGCAGTTTGTCTTTGTGACGCGCTTCCAAGCATTGCAAAAAGCTGTTTTTCATCCATTTGGGAAGTAAAATCGAAGACATCCAGTCTTAATTTCTCAAGAACATTTGGATCAATGTCATTTTTATCTATCCCATGAGCAGTGAACATTTCATAAACTGCGCGGTTGTATAACCAACCAGTCTCATATTGGATTTTTTGTTTGATTTCTGGAGCAATATCGTTGGCTTGGAGGACTTTGTCAGCTCTTGTTAGCTGTAAAGCTGCAACTGGAACTACGGCGGTATTTATTTTATCAGAGTCTGATCCATCGCCATTTTTGTCACCTTGGCTATCGCTATCCACACCTTCTTCTGCTTGTTTTTCATCCGAAAGTATTGGAAGAACGTTGTCTTCGGTATCTTTTATAAGATCGGGGTTTTTTTGAAAAGCATCTACAATCAATCTTCTTAGCGTTTCAATCTCATTAATTTTTTTTATATATGCTGTTTCGTCAACGGCATTGTTCTCTCTGTAATCTCCCCAGTTTTTAACTGTTTCTTCCTCATCGGTGTATTGACTTAGAGTTTGATCCTTTTTAACAAATATTTTTGCCAAATCAGATAATGCTTTTACAAACTCACTAGGAAAAATGTACGAATAATATCTGTTCCTATCTATATTAATTTCTCCATTTTGGAGGCTTATTAAATTGGCCGGAGCTACAATTACCCCATCACTAATAGAAAAACTTTCTGGACCAGTTCCGTCCACAAAAAATCCCTTTGTATTAACAATTTTTTCTAAGGATTTAAGATAGAAAACCTTCGCTTTGGCGTCACTATTTCCAATGATGTCTTTTAGATCATCAATTCTTCTTAAAAACTTGAATTTTGGTTTTTCTTCAGCCACGAAACTATTATACCCTGTGATAAATGTTGATAGCTAGAACAGATTAGTAAGCTGGTATTTTTGATCCTAAAAAGCGTTTATGTTTTTGATTTAAAATGTTACAATATGTGGATATATGACTAAAGAAGAAAGAGACATACTTGCTCCTAATAATGCTGATGATCAGCATTACAGTGCCATGCTTCCCGACCATGAGACCAGCCCAGACTTTGAAAATTTTTCAGGTTTAATAAATTCATTATTTCAAAGACTAAATGAATTTATGGGATCAATTGATCCATTAAGACTTGAAAGTGGTGATTTCACACCAGATGAAAGGAAAAAAATAATTGATTTTATTAAGTCTATAGGCAACAGTATTAAGGAATACTTATCTAGTCATGACACATCGCATTTATCCTCAACAGAAAAAGATTATATTAAAAAAATAAAGAATCAGCTTCAAGATATATTTTTAGTGCTTGAGAAGTGGGGTTTTACTAAAGATGATTTTATTGATCTCGATCAAGATAAACCAGATGATAAGGATGATACGCCAAAACCTGAATCAGGAAAAGAAGAAGAAAATGTAGATTTTGAATCTTGGCTAAATGGATTTAAAGAGAAGAGAAAAATAATAGCCAAATTGATACAAGAATTTAATGGAAGTAAAGATGAAGCCAAGCTGATAGAAGAAGCAATTTTTGAATTAGAAGAGAGTGTTGTGGATCGAGTGCTGATAAACAATTTAGAAGAAAGTGATTTTTTAAATAATTGTGAAAAGATAATTAAAGCCTTGCGAAAAAGATTTGATGAAATTAGAGGATCTTTAAATGAACGAGAAAATGTTGAGGACGACTATCGCAAATCAAAAGTATTTAAAGACTTAGAATTATTAAGCACTTACCTAGAAAACAAAATTTTAGATCCTAATTTTGACCCAACTCAGCTGATTGTTGATGAGAATATTGTTTTAAACGAAAGAGACAAAAACCTTTCGGCAATTAATTTACTTAGAAAAAGACTTGAGGCTGTTCAAAAAATAATATTAACTATGTCGGATGGCAGCGGGGTTAAAAGTATAGCTGAAGCATTGAAACGTGAGGACTTGTTAGAAGAAATATCTACAACGGTTGTTGAGCCGGCAAATGAACTACTTATTAAAATGGAGATTAGAAAAGATCAGCTGCTTGATAAGGCCTTCAATGAGTGGGTTGATAACGAATTGCCAGGATTTGAAAACTTAAATATTTTACTGTCAATAATTGATGTAGATTTACCAGAAGATAACTCTGATTTACTAGATATAAAAAGCACATTGTTTAGTAGTGATGGAGTACTTGAAAAAGCAAAGATTGAGACCAAAGTACCTGATGATTCTGAGTTATCAAATAGAAAAGAAACATATTTATCTGAAATATGGAGACGAGCAGAGTCTGTAAGAATTTTAATTGAGGTCAGAATTGATTTAAATGACCTAGAGCAAGAGTGCGAAAAAATTATCTCCGGTGTCACCCCAGTTGACTCATTAACCGAAATTGACAAATTACAAGAACTATTGGATTCACTTGAGCAGTTAAAAAATAGTGCAAATTATTTTAATCAAGATTCTAAGTATGATGTGGTGGCAAATGCATGGATATCAGACATAAATAATAAATATGTTGCAGCGCAAGAAAGAATTAATAAAATATTGAATCCGTTATTAGAAGCAAAAGGAAAAATAGAGAATTCAGCTGGTTATAGGAATAAGCAAGCAGTCAAAAAATCTGTAGAACTATTTTTGGCCCAAAGACTTGATAATGAGACAAGAAAAGAAGGACAAACCTTAGCAGAGTATTTGGGCATAATCCATGAAAAAATGATTGGAATTGCAACAGTGTCCACCTTAAACGGACTATTAGATTTAGTTGATGATCCAAGAACAACATCGTATAAAGTCAATCCTATGGCTGGTCCAGCCAAAGAGTTTAGTTTGAATCTTCTTGGTTTTACTTATGACCAAAGTGACGAAAACAGAATTAAATCTTATGAATCTTTTTTCGACCAGTTTTTTAATTATTTTGATGAAAATGAGTATGCTGAGGTTAAGGAGTTTTGCGGATCAATGAAAGAAAAATTTAGGGAAATATCTACTTGGCACAATAGAGCTGTGGTTAGAAGAAATAATGAATCGGCCGTAGGACCTGAGGGAGCCCTAGCTGCAATTCAAAAATTATATGATAGTACTGGTTATTCACCAAATCTAGGCGCCTTGCTTAGTAATAGAGAAAATGCAACTCCTCAAGAACTTAGATTTGTGGAAGGAGTTGAATATAGTATGGCTATTTGGTCAGCTATGATTTTGAAAAAACCACAAAGAGAAGCTATCTGGAATAGTATGAATCCCGCAGTACAAAACTTTTTTTACGGACCGGCTGGGGATGCAAATGGAAGAAATAAATATGCAATAAAAAAAGAATATGCAGTTGTCCCTAGATATACAAGTACAGATGAGTCAAGAAAATCGATGATTGAAAAAATACTTGCCGACCTGAGATCAATGGGTCTTTCAGAAAAAGAATCTTTAATGGCCTATCACATAGGAGAGTGTTACAGAATCGGTGGCGGAATAGAAGCTTTCTTAGACGCAAGTTACAAGAATGAAACTAGAGGCAATGGTGGTAATGTTGGGGTTCAGGCTCAAGAAGGAGAGGCAAAAGGTGCGTCTATAGGACTTTATGTTGAAAGTGCTCACGCTAATACGGCTCGCCCAGACTTTGTGGCTCCTTTTGGCGACGTGTTGGTTCACGGCTATCCTCCATATCCAGTTGCTGCTCAATATTCACATTCTTTGCCGGGAGATCCCGGAGGATTTGGTGATGGAAGAGCTACTTTAGCAACTATTCTTTCAGTCAAAGATGGAATTAAGTCAATGACTCCGGAAAACTGGGCATCTCGTTCAACCAATCCTGACAAAGTTATTTACCAATCAGCTGTGCAAACAATTATGTTTTTATGGCCATCAAGTAAAATTTCTTCTGCATCAGAGCAAAAATATAGTTTTTTCTCAAGTCCAAGAGAAGTTCCAATTTCTGTGAATACCACTTTAGATAGACCTGAAGAATGGTCTAGAGTCGCAAAAGAATTTGGATATCAAGGAGAGACTCAAAAGGCATTAGTAAGAGCCATTGGTAAATTCACATTAAAGGCTACCTCAGAGGAATTAGAACAATATGGCTTTCGTTCAGAATCAGTACCTTTATCTGGAGATAGAAAACAAAGACTAAAGGCTCTTTATAAAGAGTCTAGAGATTATTGGATAAATGCTTTTCTTGCAGAATCAAATCAATATCCTCAAGATGTCATGAGAATGATGCAATATGTTTTTTCTAGAGATGACAAAAATGAAGGAGCTCAAAATGGGACGGAATATTATGTCAATGAAAAAATCGGCAAAATGATTGAGGCAGCAAAGACAGTCCTACCAGCAAAAAGGGAAGAGTTTGTTAATAAAAAGTTTAAACCATGGCTTCAAGGATATTTTAACTTCGATGTACTCATGCGTGCAAATTTTTATTTATTCAAGCCAGACTTTAGAAATATTCCAGATATGTCATCTCCAGAAAAAATTGAAAAGACTTATAACGGTTTAGATTTTGGTAGCTATGAAGATTTATCAGTTCAATCCGTTAGCGGAGGTCCGCTTTTAAATACCGCTCAAGTTATGTATGTCATAAACCAAGCAAAATTATTATTAGATCTCATTCCAGAAGAAACAGAAAAAATAGCTAAATCTGGATATAAGTTATATGATGATAAACGATCTTTAAATCTAGTTGCTCCAGAAGATAGAGATGCTATGGACTATGCAAATGATGAAGGTATAGAGGAAATATTTACTCATGCAGATCTATTAAGATTGGCTAACGGCTTTGATTTGGCACAGGGATGTCATTACAAGATTCAGGAAACAAACTTACGCAAAGAATTTTGGCAACTAAAGCGTGATAAAGGCTCTCGTCCTACAACACAGTGGGTTGTAGATAGAATTAAGCTACTCCATTTCTTATTTAATAAAGATAAGCTAGGCGCAAAAAATTAATTTTCAGTCTTGAAAAATTTTGTCCAAGAAGAGTGTTCTAATTGGCTCAAATTATTTTTTTATAAAAGTTTTATTTTCCCTCAGTCGCGGCTTATGGCTGTCTTCTTCTTATTTGTTGCGACGTTCTTCTTCTAACGTTGCCACCAGCATCTACATTAATGTTAACATTGGCACCAGCGCCACTTCCTGTTTCTTGCTGTGATCTAAGTCGAGCTCTCCTATCATTAACCAACATGCCATATAAACCACCCTCTTTAGTAGGTGTAGCACCCTGACCATGCAAAGCTCTCTGTCTTTGATAATCGTACTCGCTTTTTCGTTGAGCTCTGGAGCCAATAATAAATCTTTCCAAAGCACTTTCAGTGCCAGTGGTTCTAAATGGCATTCCATCTCCAGTGCCAAATGGCTGAGCATTGTAAATTTGTCCTGGAGCTTTAACAGTTCTGCCCCAACTTTCCTTTGCTCTTGCGCCAGCAGCGTTGAAGATCATTGTGCCAAAGCCCTCAGTAGCACCAAGATTTTTCTTAATGTCTTTAACTATTTCTGGCAAGGCAAGAATGATGGCCAATCCCATCAGAGTGGTAATTGCACCAGATTGACCTCTACCAAGTAAGAAAGGAGGGATAAAACCACCGGCTGTTGGAGCTACTGCCGTGAATTGATAGAAAAGTATGACGACCATTAATACGACAGGGAAAGCTGATAAATTGGCAACGATGTTTTTAACCCATGGCCCAAAAACATTTTTACCTGGAAATGCACCACCCAATAGTAGCAGAGGAGCGGTAACAACAGATAAAACCACTGTGGCATATGATTTTAGTAGTTCAAAGAATAATTTGAATGTTCCAATCAAGATCGCAACTGCCAAAACTAATGAAAGAGTAACGCCTCCAACGATTCCCAAGGTATTTCCAAGAGTTTCGTTGTTGACCATTGATCCCATTAATTGGGTAACAATGTCAACATTATTGGAAAAACCACTCACATCTTGAAATAACCTGCCCATAAGTTCTAGTATATTAAAGTCAATAATTCCACCATCTACTCCAGGCGCTGTTTGACCAAAAATTCCAATAATCATAAACATCAATAAATACATTAGGTCTATTAAAAATCCCGCGATAGCGTAAGAAAAAGTGACAAAAATTAAACTAGCAACTACATTTGGAATGGCTTGTTGGGCGGTAACTGCGGTCTGGCCACCAATTTTTTGTCTAAACATAATCATAAAACCAAGAACTATGAATATGAAAACAAAAAGCATGTACGAAACATTTCTAAAAACTTTCCAAAGATCTAAAACTGGATTTAATGAAGCAAAACCGAGTCCTTGTGCATATGCTGGAGTGATGATGTGTGCGCTCTCAAGTACATCTGCAACGTATACTGAAGTTCTAGCGACAGGGTATCGATACATTTCGCCCATTAAATAGGTAATGCCTCCGACAAATCCGCCTTGGTTGGAAAGAACATTATTGCTTCCTGCGTCTGTGACCGGAGCATTTGGATCAGTTAATCCTTTTGATCCAGGATATAAAATGCTATTTACCCATTCGATTGCAACAAATCTTGAGGTTTGGTGAACTAAGCACTCTAGCGAAGGAGTGGCACAATTGTCTGTTTCAACCGCATATCTATAGCTATCAATTTGACTTTGATCATATTTTGGTCCCCAGGCTTCTTCCATAGCACTGGAATCTGCAGGGTCAGGAGGAAGTGGAGCGGCAACTCCTGCTTCGGCGTTGGCATCAGGAAGAGGTGCAGCTGCATTTACATCAAAAGAATTAGTAGAAAAAATACAAAAAAATATAGCTAGTAAAAAGAGGCCTCTTTTTATCATCTGTTAATTATAACAAAATATGTTTAATCGGGTATAGTAAGAATAATAAAAAGCTGATACATTAAGACATCAAATGATAGATAAAAGAAAAATAGATTTGTTTAATGAACTTTTGAACAACTCAAATTCTATTTTGATTGTTTGCTCTCAAGACTCCTCTCAAGATCAACTTCTTTCTTTAGCTTCGCTTTATGCAGCGCTAAAATTGTATTCAAAAAAAACTGTCAAACTACTTTGCAACAAGGAAGTTCTAGTTAAAAATAAACAAATTGCCTACTTGAAAGAAGCCTTAGTAGAAATCGGTCATGAAAATTTATGCATTGGTTTGGATTATTTAGAAAATTCAATTGATAAAGTTAGTTATCATGTAAGTGAAGAAACTAAGAAATTTTATCTAACTATCAAGCCAAAAAAAGGTTTTTCGCCACTTTCTGATAAAAATGTTGAGTTTTCATATACCGGAGCTGAGGCAGACTTAGTAATTGTGATTGGTGTTAATGAACTAGATTCCTTGGGAGAATTTTATTTTGGCTATGAGAATCTTTATAATCAGGCTGCGATAGTGAGCATTAATAAATATGAAACCGAGTTTGGAAATATTAAATTTGATGCTTCTCAGCTCTCTTGTTACAGCGAGTTTGTTTTTCAATTAATAAGTTCTTTGGATTTGTTTGTTTCATCAGAATCAGCCACCAACTTATTGAGAGGAATTAGTGAAGAAACCAATAATTTTAGTTCTTTCTCTACTACGGCAAATACCTTTGAAGTTGTTGCCAAATTGATGAGGGCAGGGGCAAGAAGAATTTCCGGAAACAAAAATGCAGTCAGTCAAGCGTTCGTTAAAGATAAAGACCAAGCTAAAGATCAAGATAATGTCCAACCTAGACTAAAAAAACGTAATAGAAAAATTAAAAAATAAGAGAACTTAAAAATTATTTACCGCCTCCGCAGTTTAATTTAAAAGTATCCATTGCACATACACAATAATTGGCTCCACCACAACCTTGAACTGGATCATAGTTGCCACAAGCTGGCTGCACTAAATTCTCAAGAGGAACACCATAGTTTCTGCCTGCCATCATATAGTAGAGTTGTTGAGTGGATGGACTTGATCCATTTGCAGCAATATATTGATCTGTCAGCCAAGTTTTTTCAGATTTTCTCTTTCTAAGAATATAATCTAAAGAAGTTGCTACATCACAAGCAACCTGTGGGTTTTCTCTTGACTCATTGATCCAAGGATCATCAGTGCTATCAATAAAGTATGCAGCTTGAGAGCATGCGATTGGATCAATACATTGAGGAATCAAAACTCCAATTATATTTGAAGCTCCGCATGAATTTGTTAATAGATCTGCGCAGCTCATTGAACCGCAACTATCTCCACTGCAACTTCCTGCATTCTGACGCTTTAATATTTCTCTCAGGAAAGGACTTCCTTCAATCTGCAAAAGTCCCCAAAGTAGCTGGGCATCATTAGAATCTTTATTCGCAATCTCGCAAGTCATTTTCATCAATTTGTTCATGGTTGGCAGCTCTGCTTTTTGTTGTTTGAGTTCATCGCAACTAAGTTCTACTCCATTGCCATTACCACTGCC
Organism: Candidatus Woesebacteria bacterium; assembly: GCA_017999345.1. Lineage (GTDB taxonomy): Bacteria > Patescibacteriota > Microgenomatia > UBA1400 > PJMF01 > VFLK01. The sequence goes on along the minus strand of JAGNLY010000004.1, from coordinate 17,183 downwards.
GCCACCACCGTCTGCAGCGCCAGCACATTTTCCTAATAAAAATTCTTCCATAGTTTTGCATGATTCAAAGTAAGAGTGAGCGAAGCTTGATCTTGCACTTAGAGCCACCTGAACTTTTCTTAACCACCAGCTGAGTCTACCTCCTAATACATCGATTTTTGCGCCTTCTTGTTTTGCGGTTAAGCTTGGATTTTTAGTACATGGTTTTGGCAGGCCAGTTTCAATTCCTAATATCTTTAATGGTCCACATTCCCAAGCTCGGGTTGCTGGCCAATCTGTATATTTCCAACCCGCTTTTCCAGCTTCTAGGATTTGAGTTTGTCCAGTAACCTCAAATTTTTCCACAATACTTGGATCAGTACCCATTGAAGCTATCTGCTCTTTGTTGAAAAAAGCACCAGATATTTCTTGTTCAATAGTGGAAAGTTCATAGCCAACTGGATAGACTAAATAAAAATGAACAAAGCTGTCATTTCCTTTTGGAGGCCAATTTTCAGGAGTAACTGTCCAAATAGATTTGATAGCTTCGTGATCTGGAACAATTGCAGCGTAATCAGGGCTTAATCCATTTACATTATATGTCGAATCTAAAAATAGATTGATTAATATTTGGCCACCATTTTCTTTTGTAAATATTTTTCCTGTATCGGAAGGATCCCTGAGTCCAGCTAAATCACTAATTTCGCTTACGGGCTCAACTTTTGGATCACACTTTACAACAGACGCATTGACAAAATCTGTGAGTGCTTTTGGCAAGGGTACCGTGCAACTTCTTGTTCCACCACCAGATGGAAAATCGCCGCTATAACAATATGCCCTACTATCAGGTGATTGATTTGAGGCAGCTATAGCAGCTTCAAGAGTACTGGTTCGCTTTTTTTTGGCTGCTTCTTCATGTAGTGCGAGCTCATCTTTATTAGATAAAACTATTCTAGTTAAATCTAGAGGATCATTCCATTTCTCAAGAGCTCCGCCACCTTTATTTGTTCCAATATCAGGAAGCTTAAAAGCAACAACTAGAACTTCATCCCAAGGAACAACTTGAGTTTTTTTAGTAAAGAAATTCCAGATTACCGTAGATTCTTCTTCATTTTCTGTTAAAAAATCACCAATAGGTTGATTTCCAGGTTGCCTCGTTTCAACAACAGCAATAATAAAACCAAATCTATAAGCTTTATCAATGTACGTTGGAACATTGATAATTGTATCTTTAATTGGTTTGAGAATTGCTTTTTGTGCTTCAGTTAAAGTTGATTTTGAAGGGTCTTCAGGTTCACTAAAAATTGTGTCACACCACTTGACTGCTAAGGCTTCCCCTTTTTTTTCATCACCACCGGCCCAGCCTCCTCCGGTAAAGTCATTTAATAGACCCATTATGTCATGGACCTCATATCCAGATCCAGGAATTCTTCTTTTAATTAATTCACAAGTGCTTGGATCTTCAAGTTTATCACAATCCCTTCTTTGAGCTCCTAAAGTTTTCCACCCCTGTACACAGGATTGTCTTTGAGAGAGAAGAGAGTTAATAGCTGCTGAGTTAATTTCAGCTTTAGGAGCGTCACCTACATATAAATCTTTAAAACCAAAGTATTCTTCAAGCGAGTTCATTAAGAATTGTTTACCTCCTAGATCACGCCATATTGGAAAGTTAGCATTATCCATTCCAAGAACTTCTCTTGAAAATGATCTAAGATTAACTCCTTCTGGATAAAGTTCTAAAAATCTTTCAATTATTTCCTTGGAGTTATATTGAGGTTCAATTTTTACATTTTCTTGTAAGCAATATGTTTCATAGCCAGTTAGTGCTAACTCTTGTCTTATATCTTCATAAGCGCCAGCTGCTTCGGCATCTTTATTGTCATCAGCCTGAAGAACAGATTTAATTGTGGATACATAAAATTTATCGTCAAAATCAGGATATCCTTTGGTATTATAGGTTCGATACTGATCAGTTTCATAGGCACTGCTGCCCGTTAATACTCCACCAGTAGTCTCAGAACCCGCTGCTGCGCCTTCGGCGTTCGCATCAACAGTATCTAGGGCAAAAACAGAATAGACAGAGCCAACAAAAATAGAAAACGAAAAAACTAAGGTTAATAAAATAGATTTGTTTTTAAACACAAACCTATTATACAATTTTTTTAAGAGTTAGAGGCAGGGATTATAAATTGTTTTATTGCTTCAACGCCAGTAAATCCAGCTATTAAATTAAGTGCTATGAAGGCACTCAGAGCTACAACAATTCCGATAACTGCATATGTGAAAGTGTCTTTGGCTTTTTTTGTTCCCTCTGCGCTACTGCCAGCCAAAAGCCATTGAATAGATCCAACTATGAACATTACAAATGCAGCCAAACCAATTAAGGTGATGATTACCATAAAAACATTAGCAATTAAACATTCTAAGCCCTGAATAGTAGCCACATCATTGTCAGCTCCACCCGTACAAACATTACCTTCACCTGTCCACTCAACTGTTTGAGCCATGACGGGGGAGGCTAGGTAAAAACTTGCAAAAAGCGTAATAAAAATAGCAATCAAATTATTTTTAATGGAATTCTTTTTCATATTTGTTGAACTATACTAATTGAATTATACCAGTAAATTTATTATTGAGGAAAATCAAAAACCCCCGCCATTGGCGGGGGTTTAAATTCAAATTTACAATTAGCTATTAGACTCCTGCTTCTGTAAACAAAGTGTCTAGGTCTGTGTTTAAGAATCCTAGGACCAAGAGTAAGACTGCCCATGCTGATGCAAGAACGATCAAACCAACGATAGCAGCAGTAATTTTGTTACGTGCTGATTCTGTCTTTCCTTTATCGCCGCCTGAGGTAATCCACTCAATACCACCCCAGATGAGGTACATGAAAACTAAAAGAGCACCAATAATCAAAACAAAATTCAATGCTTTACTAATTAAAGCACCCACATCGGTAAAGAATGCATCTGGAACTTCAATTGCTGTTGCTGCGAGCACTCTGCTACTTGATGCTGCTAAGGCAGCTGCAGTTACGGCTAAGCTTTTTAATTTTTTTGTCATAGTCTCCTTAATTTACTTTTATATATCAGTTTTCTATGCTGAATAACTAATTATACCTGCTAATTAGAAATTTCGTCAAGTTTATTTCCTTTTTTGCTCCCAGTTGCCTGTTAGTTGAATGTAAATAGTTCAACTCCCAAGAAACCTTGAAGCATTACAAACAGTGCTATGGCGGCGGCCATAACAATTAATCCAATCATGGACTGCGTAATTTTTGTTCTTGCTGCTTCAACTTTGCTCTTGTCACCACCAGAACTAACCCATTCTAATCCACCCCAGACTAGATAAAAGAGAACAATAATTGAACCAACAACTAAGACAATATTTAAAACTCTTGTCATGAAAAGTCCAAAACCTGCCTCGCCATCGCCGGCTGTGTAGTCGGCAGTGCCTGGAAGGGCTTGGCCTTGTGCTGTTGAGCCAATGTTTATATCAACTGCATGCGCAATTTGAGGTGCAAATAAATTATATTTGTGCAAAAGACTTGAATCTACGCCTTGCTCTAATGGAGCCACAAATTGGAAGTTTAGAATAGAGAACTCATCTCCAAAGAAAAGTTGACTTACAAATTCGATAATTACAAAAGCACTAATCAAGATCAAAAGACCAATCATTGCTTGAGTAATTCTATTTCTAGCTCTATCAAGAATGCTTTTGTCAGCTCCTGCAGTGACCCATTCAATTGCGCCCCACAAGAAATAAATTAAAACTAAAATTGCTCCGATGGTAATAAAAGCTTGCCAAATAGTGACAAAATAGCTAACAAATGTAGCGCCACTAGTAGCGCTTTCAGCATCAGCGCCCAAAGCTTCGCCAACAACTGGATTAGTGAATGCAGAAACACTCACGACCATTAGGGTTAAAAAACTTACTGCGCCGAGTATGATTGATTTAATTTTTTTCATTATTTAAGGTCCTACGGTAGGAATTATTTTTTCTATTTGAGTTACTGGGTTAATTATATCTATACCGACAATTGTGCCAATTAGACCTAATATTCCATAAGCACCGACTAAAATTACTAGACCAATTACTCCTTGAAGCATTTTTTCTCTTGCTTGAGTAAGCTTTCCGGCATCGCCACCAGCAGTTATCCATTGAATAGAAGCGATTAAAAAGTAAATAACAAAGATTAGGGCGCCAAGAATCGTAAACAATCCAAGAAGGTTTGAAATAATTAGGTCAAAATTTGCCAAGACTCCTTCTTGAGTGGTGCCATTTTCAGTATATGCTTCAGATGGAGAAGTGATTCCATTTCCAAATTGAGCAATTAGTGTTGGTAAAAACATATTTTTATTTTTTTACTTTAACAAACTTATTAATTATATACCATCAAATGCACCCTGTAGACGAGGATTAAGTAAGTAGGTTACATCTTTAAAGAATATTAATCCAATTAGGCCAACGATAGTATAGGCAGAAACAATAATAACTATTCCAATAATACTATAGGTGATTTTATCCCTAACTTTTGTGTGCACTTCTGCATTTCCGGCCCCAGTTATATACATCATTCCTGCGGAAACAAAATTTAACATTACTATAATTCCGCCAACTATTGCTCCGAAATTGAGTAATTTAGAAATAAATGCTAAAAGTCCAATGCCGGTCGTTGAATTAATGTTTGCAATCGCTGTTGGAGCCGCAACTCCTCCAATTGCAGAAGAACCGCATGGTCCACCAGTGTTTGACAAATAACCACCAGCTGGTTGCGTTGGATCTGCAATCCAAACACAAATTTGATTTCCAGAACATTCTCCAGCAGCTGAGCATGCGCCTCCAGCTAATATTTTATTTGGGGTCATTAATACTAAAAAATTTAACAAAAACAGAAAGGTTATCAGGAAAGTAAAGTATTTTTTAATATTTAATATGCTGCTTATCATCTTAAATTCCTCCAGCTGGTGAGATAGTAGGATTTATAATAAACATAGCATCGCCAAAAAATAGCAAGCCAATTAATCCGGCGATTGTGTATGAACTTACGATAATTATTAAACCTATGACACTCATACTAAGAATGTCTGATACTTTTTGATGACTGTCTGGTTTTCCACCACCGGCTAGGTAGGTGTACGCAGCAATAACAACATTGACCGCAACCCAAACACTCGCAACAACAGTAACAATTTGAATTAGCCTAGAGATCATTAAAAGAATTCCAATACTTCCTTCACCACCGGCTTCAATATTCATTGTTCCGACAGCTTGAGGGGCTCTGACAGTGCCAATCAATGCATCAAATTCTTGGGCAAAAGCTGGTTTGATTAATTGAAATTTAATCATAGTATTAGCCTACAGTTATTCCTGGAATTTGGATTCCAGTTAGTAACGAAATAATTTGTACAATCCAATATGCTGAGATCATCACTAAAAAGCCAATGATTGTCGTGGTTATAATTTTTTTAGCTTCTTCCATGCCTTCTTTACCTTTTGTGATAAATTTGAAGCCTGCCAAGAAAATCATGATAAAAATAATGACACCGGAGATTGGAATCATGTTTCTGATGAGGATATTTACTAGGGTTGCAGGTGTGTCGTAAACATCGCTTACTTTTGCGCCATCACCTAAGATTAGACAGTCGCCTAAGTTAATACCACCACCTCCACCAGCTCCACATTGTGCATAAACAGTTGGAATTAACTTAAAAGACATATGTGATGTTATTATATAGTATGTTGGTAACTCAGGTAAACAAGGTAAAATGGAAGAAAAAACACTAATCAGCAAGCTTAAAAAAGGCAATCCAAAAGCAGTCAATTATTGGTTTAATACCTATAATGGTAGGTTGTTGACAGTAGTTTTGTCCAAAGTTTCTGACAAGCAAGATGCTGAAGAAATTGTTCAACAAACTTTTCTAAATTGCTTAAAACATTTGCCTTTATTTATGGCTAGATCTAGTATCTGGACATGGATGAACTCAATTGCGCATCATGAAATTGCTGATTATTTTAGAAAAAAATATGCAAAGAAAGCATTAAAAACCACCCATCTTTCAGAATTATTAATGATTGAAAATATTTCTGATTCTGCAGAAATTTCTCAAAAAGTTAGCGCGGTTATTAATAAAATGAAAAATTATTACGGAGAGTTATTGATGCTCAAATATGTTGATGGCAAAAAAGTATCTGCAATTGCAAAAGAATTAGGAAGAAGTATTAAATCTGTGGAATCAGATCTGTTTAGGGCGAGAAATGAATTTCGAACTATTTGGCAAGAGTAATTTTTATGATTATGAATGATAATTTTTTAGAAGAACTACAAAAACAGGCCAAAATTCAAAAAACAATAAACGAAGGCAGAATTTTTCCAGAATTTTTTGACGAAATAACTTCTTTTATGGGCACATATTCTTGGCAAACTCTGTTCATTTTGGCTTTACTATCATCAATTTTAATTGAAATTATATGAAAAAGCGCCAAGTTTTTTTATCTATAGCTTATTCACTCGGACAAATTTCTTTTGGATTGGTTTTGCATCCATATCAGACAATGCAGTCTTTGGTTAATGAAAAAGTATTTGTATGGATGTCATTAATCCCAAGTATCTTATTGATGTTAATTACAATTTTTTGGAAGTTTTTAATCGTTCCATTAGTTGGATATGTCTTTTCCTGTTCGCAAAGCTTGTATTTTAATTGCGACTGGTTAACTTTTGTTTCAAATTTTATTACTTTTTACTGTATTTATTGGCAAATAATGATTTTTTATTTGTTATTAAGATTTAATCTAGCTTTTAAGAAAAAATAATGACAACAAATATAACTTTGGTAGACGAAAACAATAATGTTCTTGGAGAAATGGACAAATATAAGGCCCATGAGCATCCGGCTAAACTTCATCGAGCATCTTCTGTTTGGCTAATTAATGATAAAAATGAAGTGCTCTTACAAAAGAGGAGCGTGCAAAAAATTGTTGGTGCAGGTTGGTGGGGAAACGCGATTTGTGGCAATGTTAGACCAAACGAGACATTTGAAGATTGTGCCATCAGAAGGTTGAGGGAAGAAATTGGGGTTATTTATCAAAATGAAGCTGGTGAAAAATTGCAACTAAAACCAATTTATCAGTTTATTTACAAAGCATATTGTAATAGTAAGTATGGAGAGTTTGAGTTCGATCAAGTTTTTGTTGAAAAATATAACGGCAAAGTTGAGTTGAATCACGAGGAAGCCAGTGATTATTGTTGGGTTGATTTTAATTTTTTGATTAATGAAATCCAAAAAAACAGCTCAATTCCAAGTCCAAAGGAAACATTAGATTTTTCAATAGAGTTGTTAAAACAAAAAACCGCTCCAATAAAAATTAATCTGAATAACAAAAAAGTTTTGCTGGCTCCGTGGTCTGCTATGATGCTGAATGACGATCGATTGAAAAGTTATCTAGAATCAATTAACTCAAAATAATAATTTCTCCACAGATTTTGCATGGTTTTTAACTAAAATTGCGACTAGATATATATGTCTAGTCATTTTAGTTTATATATTCGAGATGAAAATTTATCAGAGTCTGAAAAGCTGGAAAAAAGACAGGCGATTGTAAAAAACTCAAGAGTTGGCGATTTTAAAGAATTATTTAATATTAATTTTCCTGTTGATCGAACGGGCACTACTAATTGTGAAAACATGATTGGAAGTGTTGAGATTCCAATGGGGCTAGCTGGTCCCGTAAAAGTTAATAATTTTGTTGGTGGCACTGTCGAAGAAATTACAGACGTTAAAAATGGGTTGTTTATTCCTCTTGCAACTACAGAAGGAGCTTTAGTGGCCTCAATAAATAGAGGCTGTAAGGCAATAAATTTATCAGACAGTCTTTCTGTTTTTATTAACAAAGTTGGAATGGCCAGAGCTTTGGTTTTTAAATGTGAGAATAATTTCAAAGCACATGAATTTTCTGAGTGGATGAATAAAAACATAAAAACATTTGCTCAGTATTGCGAAAGCACGAGTAATCATCTTAAGTTTTTATCACATCAGTCTTTTATTAGAGGCAGACATGTATATTTAAGGTTCAGTTTTGACACGGATGAGGCCATGGGAATGAACATGGTTACGATCGCTTTAAAATATGCCTGGAATAAAATAAAAGAAGATCATGTAAATGTAAAATTATTGTCACTTTCTGGAAATGTTTGCACAGACAAAAAAGATTCGGTTCTAAACAGAATGTTTGGCAGAGGATTTAATGTTGAAGTCGAAGTTTTTTTATCAAAAGAAATTCTGGCAGAAATTTTTGATGTTACAGCAAAAGATTTGGTTAGAAGTCACGTGGCCAAGAACTTAGTTGGCAGCAATGTGGCTGGTTCAATGGCACAAAATATGCATGTAGCCAACGCTTTGGCAGCTTTTTATATTGCCACGGGCCAAGATCCAGCTCATGTAGTCGGTGGTAGCGAAGCATCGGTGACTTTTGAAGAGGAAAATGATGGAGTTTATGTTGCTTTGACTTTACCAACTATCAGTGTTGGTAGTGTAGGAGGAGGCACGTGGTTGCCAAAACAATCACAGGCCAGATCACTGATCATTTCTCAAAATATGGACGAAGCTAAAAGCAATTCTGATGTTGAAAGCAAAGTTGAGGGTACGGCTGAAAACAAAGCTGTAAATGTTACCAAAGATACTGGTACGGAAAATATTACTTCTGCTGAAAAAAAATCAGCTAGCTCAATGGTTTTGGCACTAACAGTCGGCGTCGCGGCCCTAGCTGGTGAGATTTCAGGACTTTGTGCGCTAACAAATCAATCTTTAGCAAGTGCGCATGAAAATTTAGCTCGATGCAACGTGAATCTTCGTGGCAAAGTAAAGAATTCATAAGATGAAAAAAACTAATGAAATTGGCATTGTTGCCTATGGATCATACATTCCCAAATATTTTATAAAAGGTAAAACTATTGAAGCCGCTCATAATAAAGATGGCGCAAACATTTATAAATCTCTGGGAGTATTTCAAAAAAGTGTGCCCGCAATTGATGAAGATACAGTCACAATTTCTGTGGAATCTGCCAATCAAAGTATAGAAAGATATTTGGCTGATTCAAAAAATAATCTTGAAATAAAAAAAGAAATAGGTTGTCTTTTTATTGGTAGTGAAAGTCATCCTTATGCTGTTAAACCAACTGGAACAGTTGTAAAACAAGCATTAGGACTTTCTGATAATATTTCTCTTGCTGATCTTCAATTTGCATGTAAGGCTGGTACACAAGCCCTGCAAATTTGTCTATCATACGTTGCTTCAGGATTTGCAAAATATGGGTTGGCCATAGGTTCTGATACTGCGCAATCAAAACAAGGAGATGTTTTGGAATACACCGCCGGGTCTGGGTCTGCCTCATTTATAGTTGGAAGTGAAAATCTTTTGGCCAAATTATTGGGCACTGTTTCAATCGCAACCGATACTCCAGATTTTTGGCGTAGGCCAGGAATGAGTTATCCAGAACATGCGGGAAGATTTAGTGGTGAACCAGCATATTTTTCTCATATTTATAACGCTGCTACTAAATTAATGAATAAATTAAACTTAGAAGCAAAAGATTTTGATTACTGTATTTTTCATACCCCAAACGCTAAATTTCCAAGTTTAATAGCCAAAAAATTAGGTTTTAATGAAGATCAACTGTCTCCAAGCCTGGTGGTTAAAAAAATAGGTAATACTTATGCCGCAGCGAGCATGTTAGCTTTTAGTGCAGTTTTGGATGTGGCAAAAAAATCACAGAAAATCATCCTTGTCTCTTATGGCTCTGGTTCTGGAAGTGATGCTTTTATATTTGAGACAACAAAAAACCTAGAAACAAGCAGAAACAAATGGAACAATTTTGTGAGTTCACAAATCAATTCAATGAAAGAAATTGATTATCAAACATACATTCAAAATGTAGCAGAAAAATAAGAGAAATGTCTAACAACAAAACTATAAAAATTATTGGAACTTACACATCAAAATTTGGTGAGCTTTGGGATAAATCTATCTATGATTTACTCAATGAATCAGTTTTTGGAGCCATTGCAAATATTAAGAATTCTGCTTCAAATATTTCTGAGTACGAAGGATTTAATCCGCAAGAAATTGAAGCTGTTTTTGTGGCCAACATGGCGTCAGGAATTTTTGAGAATCAACTGCATTTGGGCGCAGCAGTTAGTCAGATGTTTAAGCATTTCCCTCCATCAATTAGAGTTGAAGGGGCTTGCGCCTCTGGAAGTTTGGCAGCTGTGGAAGCAGAAAACGCCTTGCTTTCTGGAAAATACAAAACAGTCATGGTGGTCGGGGTAGAGAAAATGAACGATTTAAATTCTGATGAGATCACAAAGATTTTGTCATCTGCTTCAGATTTTGAGTTTGAATATGGTAGTACATTTCCAGCTCTCTATGCACTTTTGGCTAACGCTCATATTAATAAATATGGCACGACAAGGGAACAACTTTCTGCAGTTTCAGTCAAAAATCACAAACATGCGTTGAATAATAAAAATGCACAATTTAGAAAAGCTTTTACTATTGAACAGGTTAATTTAAGCAGTATGGTTGCAAGTCCTTTGCGACTTTTAGATTGTTCTCCAGTTTCTGATGGTTCGAGTGCAATAGTTTTGACCACTAAAGACTTGCCTGAATATGCTAATAAGCCAAAAATTGTGTCATACGGTCATGCTCAGGATTCATTAAATTTAGCAAATAGAAAATCACTCACAAGTCTTCATGCAACTGTAAAGGCTTCAAAGGAAGCTTATAAAAATGCAAATATTTCTGCAAAAAATATTAAGTTTGCTGAAGTTCATGATTGTTTTACCATTGCAGAAATTTTAGCAATTGAAGATTTGGGATTTTTTGAAAAAGGTACCGGTGGTATGGCCACGATTAATGAGCAAACTACCTATGGTGGAAAAGTTGTGATTAATCCATCTGGAGGATTAAAAGCTTGTGGTCATCCAGTTGGAGCAACGGGTGTTAAGCAACTTGCATTTATGGCTAATTTGCTTGAAAAATTGCCAATCGCAGTTGAGGAAAAAACCTATGGCTTGACACATAATGTTGGTGGCAGTGGGGCAACAGCAGTTGTACATATTTTGGAAAAATAATTGGAAAATAAAATGAAAATAAGTCCAGCAAGTTATTGGAGAAACAACAAAAAATGGAGTAATTTGGTTGGAAAAAGTGGCAAGGTAATATTGTCCACTAAAATTGAGGTTACCGCTCCAGAATTTCAAGAGTTTCTGCCGTATTATTTTGCAATTGTTGAAGTTGAGGGCAAAAATTTTGAATTTATGGGAGAAAAAAATGAGATTCTCAAAAAAGGTGACAAGGTTAAATTGGCTTTGAGAAAAATTAGCAGTTGCGATGAATCATCATTAATCAATTACGGTATTAAAATAGTTTAAAGAGCAAAAAGAATGATTTTTATATAAAATTCCGACTAATATATTGTCCTACAACTGTAATAAAAAATATTAAAGTATGAACACAAGAGATGAGAACGAGCAAAGATTGATGGGAGCCTCATTTGTTTTGTCACGAGAAACAAAAAAAAGAGGCATTGAAGTTTTATCAGTACATGATAATTCCAAAAATGAGGTTTCGGCCGGATTCATACAGTGGATTAAAGCAGTTGAGCCAGCATGGTCTTTTCCAGGTGGCGGAAGATCATTTGATGCCAATGGTAAATTGGAAACAAGATCTGCAACTATCCAAAATGAACTGGAAGAGGAGATTAACCTATCTTTATCTTTAGAACTTCTAGATTCAGGAAAAGTTCAAAGGTATCCATTTTTAGTGGGTCAGAGGAGTAAAAATAATATTAATCAAATAGGAGTGACATCTGCACTTTATTGGTTAGATCAATTAGATCTTCACCAGGAAACTTTTTTAAGTAAAATGGAAGAACAGGGACTTGCAAAATGGCAGAAACTTGAATTACTTAAAGACGAGTGGATGTCTTTGCAAGCAAAACAGAATGTAATAGAATCACTAAGTTCTAGGCCTCATTTATATACAACATCATATCTTTGGTTTTTAGATTTAGTTGAGAAATGGACAAATGACGCAATATTGTTAGAAACAAACAGGTTGAATAGGATAACCCACGTTTTTATAGAGGATGAATCAAAAAAACTAGGCTTATCAATTAAAAATGGATCATTTGATAATTCTGGAAATATTTTGCTTCCAAAAGATTTGAGCCAAGAAGATGCAGAATTTTTATATGGTCTAATAGAATAAATGAAAGAAATTTATGAAAAAAATAACTTTAATTAAATTGGGTGGCGCAATTATTACAAATAAAGAAGTTCCTATGATGGTCCAAAGAGATACTCTTAATCGTCTAATAATGGAAATTTCTCAAGCTAGATCTCAATCTGAAGATTTATATATTGTAGGCCATGGTCAAGGAAGTTTTGCTCATGCTCCAGCTCTTAGATATAAAACAATGGATGGATTTGTATCTGAGGAAAGTGCAATAGGTATGGCAATTACTCAAGATAGCGCAGCTCAATTAAATAGAATTGTTGTTAAAAACTTTTTACGTGATCAAATTCCTGCTGTAAGCTTTTTATTTAGCAATAGTATGGTTACTAATAATAAAAAAGCAAAACATTGGTGCTCTGAGGTACTTTTAAATTATTTGGAAAAAGGTTTGGTTCCAGTTACGGGAGGAGATGTTTTAATTGATGAAAAAATTGGGTGCACTATATGGTCAACGGAAAAAGTTTTGAGCTATATCGCAAATAATTTGCCAAAAGGTGATTATCAGGTTAGTAGGATTATTCATGTAACTGAGGTAGCGGGCGTTCTAGACGAAAATAATGTGGTGATAAGTGAGATTTCAAGAGATAATGAACAAAAAGTCAAAACTTTAATGAGAGATACAAAAGGGTTTGATGTTACTGGAGGAATGTGGCATAAAATTTTAGAATCATTGGAATTAGCTGATCAAGGCATTGAATCAGTAATTATTTCAGGTGTTAAAGAGGGAACATTGTTAAATTGTCTGACAGGCAAGGAATTTACTGGAACAAGAATTGTTTCTAAGGGTTAGCTAATATGCAGCGTTGTTCTTGGGTATCTTTAGAGAATAAGGATTATGTAGATTATCATGACAATGAGTGGGGGGTTCCGGTTTTTGATGATAAAATTTTTTTTGAATTTTTAGTATTAGAAGGTGCTCAAGCTGGACTTTCTTGGGAGACAATTATAAAAAGAAGAGGGGGGTATAGAAAAGCTTTTTCAAATTTTAATCCAAAAACAGTGGCTGCTTATAGTGAACAAAAAATATTAGAGCTAATTAACAATCCTGAAATTATTCGTAATAAGCTAAAAATAAGATCGGCTGTAAAAAATGCTAAATTATTTCTAGAAATTCAAAATGAATTTGGAAGTTTTTCAAAATATATTTGGAATTTTGTAAATAATAAGCCAGTAATAAATTTATGGAAAAACATAACTGAGGTTCCTATTTTTAGCAAAGAGGCTGAAATTTTGAGTAAAGATTTAAAAAAAAGAGGGTTTAGTTTTATAGGACCAACTATAATATATGCATTTATGCAAGCCACTGGCATAGTAAATGACCACACAAAAAATTGTTTTAGACACAAAGAATTATTAGGCTAAATATTATGATAAAAATTAGTGTAAATGAATTAGCTAACAAACCAGATGAACTTTTAGATCTAGTCAATGAAAATGACGAAATTATTGGTGAGATTATTAGAAAAGAAGCAAATTCAAATCCAAAGAAAATTCATAGAGAGGTGGCAATAATTGTTGTTGATAATCAAGGTAGAGTTTTGCTGGAAAAAAGAAGTAGTCATAAAAAGGTAAATCCCAGTATGTGGTCCTTAATAGAAGGCCATATTACAAAAGGTACTCAAATTTTAGCAGCGGCACATCAAGAGTTATTAGAAGAAGTTGGATTTGATTCAGAATTAACTTTTATAAAAAAAGAACTTCACAAGTATGATTGGGAAACCCATTTCGTATATTATTATTTAGGGAAGTATAATAGAGAAGAAATAATTATAGAAACTGCAGAGGTGGAGAAGACTGAATTTTTCTCTCAAGAGGATTTTAAAAAATTAATTAGTAATGGAGAGAGCACAAACTTAAAACATTTGGATGTATTAAACGATTATTGGAAAAATAATAAAACAATATAAATTATAAAAAATATTATGACTTCAATTGAAAACAAAATTCCAAAACACATCGCAATTATCTGTGACGGCAATAGATCTTGGGCTAGAAAAAGAGGTCTTAAAGTTTTTATGGGTCATGAAAAAGCAGTTAATGAGGTTTTTGAAACCTTAATTGATCACAGTATTGAAATAGGCTTAGAATACCTAACATTTTGGATATTTAGTACTGAAAATTGGAAAAGAGAAAAGATTGAAGTTGATTTCTTGATGAATTTATTTAGAAAAGTTTTTGATGAGAGACTTGATGAATGGAATAAAAAAGGTGTAAGAGTTAAAATGATCGGTGACATCAATGGTTTTGAAAAAGATATTCAAGAGAGAATTATAAATGGGGTAGAAAAAACCAAAAATAATGTTTTAAAAACTACGGGCAAGCAGTTTACTGTTACTTTGGCCATGAACTATGGTGGTCGCGATGAACTAAAACGTACGATGCAAAAAATTGCTAAAAAAGTAGCTGATGGTAAATTAAAGCCGGAAGATATTGACGAACAACTGATTGCAGAGAATCTGGATACTAACTATATGCCAGACCCAGAGGTTATTGTTAGAACTGGTGAAGACAATACTAGATTGTCAGGTTTTATGTCTTGGCAACATCAGTATGCAGAAATAATTTTTCCTAAGTTTAACTTTCCAGATTTCACAGCCAAAAAATTAGATGAAGTTTTGGAAGAATTTTATTCTAGAAATAGACGATTTGGTGGTTGATTAGTGTTGGAGGACGATAAGTGTTTTCTTGAAGTCTGCGGGCGACATCTACATCTGCAAGATTTTTTTGCGCGAACCTACAGAATAATAATTCCAAAAACTAGCTCCACAATTTGAGCTAACCAATAAGAACAGAAGAGCAATATAAATCCAACAATTGCTGCAGTAACTCTATTTTTTCCAGCCTCTATGCCTTTTGAGTCGGATGAACTAATCAACATTTCAAATCCACCCCAACTTATAAGTAAAAATAATATTAGTCCTGCAAGAGGAAATAAAAAGTTTAACGCTCTGGTCACAATACCACCGGGCGTGGATAATTCTGCTGCATTAGGTGAGCCAGATATAACAAGTGGATTAAGCGCATCGAATGTTTCTGCAGTAAGTTCGGTGGTGATATTTGCAGGCGCAGGTTTAACTCCGCCTGCAGCCTCTTGAGCCAAAACATTGTCGACTCTGAATAATGCCAACGTAACAAATAATACTGCTATGATTGGAATGAATTTTAATAATTTTAATTTCATTATTTCTATCCTCCAAATCCTGGAATTTTCAAGACAGTCCAGCCAATAAATTGGAGTATTGTTACTGAGAAAATAATAAATACTAAACCAACAATAGATGCAGTCATCATTTCTTTGGCACTTTTGACCTTTTCTGGGCTTCCCTGAGAAGTACTATATATAAATCCCGCTGCTAAGAATGTAATTAGAGCCACTCCGCCACCAATTCCAAGTCCAACATTAATAAATTTACCAATAATTGCTTGTGGATCTTTTTTTATACAACCAATGGCAGTCCAAATTCCTTCAACATCAGAGGAGCCAGCCTCAGTTGAGCCACCTGTACAAGCAATGCATGCTGCTTTTTCTTCTGATTGTTCATCGGCAATTTGATCGCAAAGTGAAAAAACATCCGGGCCAAGAGATATTGCAGCATTGGTGGTTTGTTCTTCGCAGTCAGTTGGAGGACATGTAGGCTTAACTTCAATGTCAAAACCACCACAATTTTGCCCAGTGTATGGAGAATATATATTTAATAAATTAGGTAAATAATCACGAATAGCTAGAGTGTAGTTGTCAGGATTCATTTGTATGCTCCAGCTAACAGAATTTGCTCCAGTGCTGTTTCTAGTTCTTGTGTATAAAGATGAAAATCCAAAGTCAGATTGAATCGCTGTATTTGGTCTCTCTCTTTGCAGTCCAGTCACTGAAAAAGTAATCGGGCTTTCTGAGTCCAGACAGCTCGTAGAATCATTATAAAAACATTCTGTTTGAACACTGGCTCCAGATTCGTCGGTAGCTGTCCTTTTTTGTGAAACAACCACTGGCTGTGTGCATACAAATGAATTTCTTGTTACTGTGTATGAGCCAACATAACAAAAATCTGTGTATTGGGATTGTTTGTAAAGATAAATATGTTGAGTATCTGTACTTTGTGATCCAGAATCATCTCCAGTTAAAGATTTTTGGCTTGTCAAGTTAAATGTAAGATTGGAGGTAGATGCTGTTTTTGGCTGGAAGCCAGAGCTTTCCTCTGGAATTAAGCTTCTCGCATCATCAAAATTCATGATTTGATAGTTATCATCAGGCAAATAGGTAGTATCAACTCCAACTGTTATCGAGGTTGTTCCATCACCTTCTATAATTGTTGTAGGACTAATTGTTACGCCAACTCCAATTGCAGAACAATCTGCGGCAAAAACCTGGTTTTTGTGAGATGATACAAAAAAACCTAGTGCAAAAACAACAATAATCTTGAGTAATTTATTAGCCATTAGTTGATTATTTATTTTGTACAAAATTATAAAGATATTGTACTGTAATCAGGTCTATGTTGCCAGACCTTAATTCATTTTCGTTAGCTCCACTATAAAACTCTTCAAGACTTAGGTACAATTGATATAAATTGATAGTTATTTTCATTTTATGAAAAAATTTAGATTTAATAAAGTTTCATTAAAAGTTGTAGTCGTTACTTTATTTTTTGCTGTTTTTTTAATGCTCGGTGGATATTTTAACCTTAGTAAGAATCCTATTAACTTTAAAATAACTGATTTTTTAATCAATTTTCAAGTATATGCAGACGACGTTGACGATCTGCAAAGAGAAATCGATGAACTGCAACATCTTAAAGAACTTTCAGAAAGTGCCAATAAAACAAATGAAGCAACCTTAAATTCTCTAGAAAGTAGAATTAATAATGCAAGAAATTCAATCAAAGTAGCCAAAGAGGAGGCAGCTGCTTTATCAG
>JAGNLY010000003.1:0-69430 GCA_017999345.1 Candidatus Woesebacteria bacterium | reverse complement strand
TCTTGATCATTTCCTCACTCAAGCAATTAATAGCGAAAAAGATAAAAGAATTACTCCTGAACATTTAATTGATTTGCAGGCTTTGGCAGAAAAACAAAGAGTTGCAATTCAAGAAATTAATAAGGAAGAATACAGAATGCAAATTGTGAGCGCAGGAACAATTGGATCTCTTGATCATTTCCTCACTCAAGCAATTAATAGCGAAAAAGATAAAAGAATTACTCCTGAACATTTAATTGATTTGCAGGCTTTGGCAGAAAAACAAAGAGTTGCAATTCAAGAAATTAATAAGGAACCTGTGACAGAAGAAGGCATTAGGTAATTTAAAATATTATTAAGGAAACTTATGATTGAACAACACAACGGCATACCAGATAAAACAGATTTTACTCCAATTACATTACCAGATGACGTTGATTATAAAAAACTTAGTTTGGCTCATGACGAGGACCTAAACTGGCTAAAAGAAACTGTTAAGACTTCTGAAGATGAGCTTTATACTCCAGAACAAGCTGAAGAAGATAATCTTAGATTTTTTCAAGATACAGCAAAAAATCCAACCTCAAGAGGTTTACTTGAAAGACTATATAATAGTCTAAAGCCTCAACGAACTCCGGGCCATTCTGAAAGAGCATATGATCCAAAACAAAAAAATTTAAGCTTTGATCAGCTTACAGATTCAACATTTGGTAAAAAGGGCTTTGGCGGAGAAGCAACTATTCCTGACTTAGATATTAAGAAGCAAGATATTATTAAAAATACTGAAAGTAACCTCGAAAAAATGGATCGTGAAGATGCTCAAACTCAGAGACTATTAGACGTATTAGGTCTCGCTGAAGATCAGGGTGACATCAATAAAGTTATTGAAGAAGCTAAGGCTCAATACACAAATGGGAAAATTAGAAAAGAAAACCTAGATCAGATCATTGAAATAACTGACAGAAAAACTGCCGAAATACAAGAAGTAGTTGTAAGGGAATTTTTTAAAGAGCTATATAGAGCTGAAAATATTGTAGCCCTAGGAATGATTCTTGATAGAGCTAGAATAAAACTTGGAACCAAGAGAATAGACGCAAAGAGTTTCTATATAATAATTGAAAAAGTCTATAAAGATGAAAAAAGAAAAAAACAAGATTTTAATGTTCAAACATTAATGACTGAGATTAATTTAGCAAGAACAATCAAAGATCTTAAGGCTGCGGAGGAACGAGCCATGAAATATGCTGATGATGGCTTAATTGATAGAGTAAAAGATTTAGAGAAGAATATTTTAAATGTTATTTTCGAAGCTAAGAAAAAAATTCAAGAAGATAATGCTAAACATATATTAGAAATGATTAAGTTAAGCAGATTTTCAGATGCTTTATTACATATCATAGATGACATTCAATTGAATGCTACAAATGATGAAATTAACATGCATAAAGATGCGCCAATGCTATATGAAGAATTTAACAAAAAGATGAAAGAGCTTAAAGGCAGAGAGAGACAAGATGCTAGACAAAGAGCGATAGAAGATGCCGTTGAAGTTCAAGATATTATTAGACGAAATAATTAGTCACTAAATATACATTCGCTACGTATTTAAATTATATCTAATTGTATCAGTATCTTGGTTATGCTATTATCCAAAATCAAGCCTAAGACTTGATTATTCATGGATAAATTAAATTCCATCAAACTAACTGCCACAAGGAAAAAATACCTAAAAAGGTATTTACTTTCCTATGCCATAAACCAAAGCAAAAAACTCAAAAATAATGGTTTTCTGGTAGAAAAAAAATCACCTCCAAAAAAAATTCAATCCCCTCTCTATCAACTATTTTTTGAAATATTAGATTCATTCAAACAAACTTTTAGTAATTATAAAATTCATGTTGTTATCTCAATTTTGATCAGTTTATTAATAATGTCAGCCACCTACTGGACATACTATGAAATATTCAAAGACCTACCCTCTCCTTTGGATTTAACTAAAAAAGAACAAAGCGTTTCCACCAAAATTTTGGATCGAAATGGTGAATTGTTATTCAAGATTTACTCAGAAGAAAATAGAACTATTATTCCACTGTCAGAAATTCCCAAAAGCCTAATTTATGCCACCATTGCCATTGAAGATAAAGACTTTTATAACCATCATGGATTTTCAATTAGAGGAATCTCCAGAGCAGTAGTCGCCAATTTCAAAGGTGAAAGACTTCAGGGTGGTTCAACAATAACTCAACAACTGGTCAAAAGCAGACTTTTAAATTCACAACGAACATTTAGTAGAAAAATTAAAGAATTGTTACTCTCAGTTCTGGTTGAAGGTTTTTATACCAAAGATGAAATTTTAGAAATGTACCTCAATCAAGTTCCATACGGTGGTTCAACTTACGGAATTGAAGAAGCCGCACAAAGATACTTTAATAAACAAGCCAGCCAACTAAACCTATCAGAAAGCGCCCTACTTGCTGGTTTGCCTCAGTCTCCATCAGTGTACACACCTTTTGGCTCTACTCCAGAACTTGCAGTACAAAGACAACAAGAGGTTTTAAGACGAATGGTGGAAGATGGCTATATTCAAGAAGAAACAGCAAAAAAAGCTGAAGATGAAACTTTAATTCTAAATACAAGTAAAATTGATATAAAAGCACCACATTTCGTGATGTATGTCAAAAAAATTCTAGCTGAACAATATGGTGAGGATTTGTTAAATAATGGCGGACTAGAAGTCACCACGACGCTAGATCTCAAAACTCAAGAAAATGTGGAAGAAATTGTATATAACGAAATTCTAAGTCTGCAAAGATTAAGAGTGGGAAATGGCGCTGCTATGGTGACCAACCCACAAACTGGAGAAATTCTCGCGATGGTTGGAAGCGCAGATTACTTTGATTTTGAAAATGATGGTCAAGTGAATGTCGCGCTTAGAAATAGACAGCCAGGAAGTTCAATCAAACCAATTAATTATGCCCTCGCACTCTCTAATGGTAAAACCACCAACACTGTTATAAGTGACGCTCCAATTACTTACAATATCTTTGGATCAAAACCATATTCACCAAATAACTATGACGGAAAATATCATGGTAACGTTACAATTAGAGAATCACTTGCATCTTCTTACAATATTCCCGCTGTTAAAACTTTGGCAGAAAATGGTGTTAACAATATGATTGACTTGGGAGAAAAAATGGGAATTTCAACCTGGAAAGACAGATCGAGATTTGGGCTGTCTCTAACTTTGGGTGGTGGCGAAGTGACGATGCTTGATATGACAGAAGTTTATGGCACTTTTGCAACTGGAGGATATCATGTTGAGGTTAATCCAATTATCGAAGTTAAAGACTACAAAGGAACAGTTTATTATCAAAATGAATGTGTTTTGCACAAAATTACCTGCTTTGATAAAAAAGTTCTAAACACTGGAATTGCCTATTTAATTTCTAGTATTCTATCTGACAACGATGCTAGAACCCCAGCCTTTGGACCAATCTCTACCCTGCATATTCCCAATCAACAAGTAGCTGTCAAAACTGGAACTACAAATAATTTGAGAGATAACTGGACGTTTGGATACACCACAAATAGATTGGTTTCTGTTTGGGTGGGAAATAATGATAATACTTCAATGAGCTATGTTGCTTCTGGAATTACTGGAGCCTCACCAATATGGAACAAAATCATGAGAACCCAACTTAGTGAAACAGAACCACATATTTTTACTATTCCAACCAACATTGTTACTAGAAAAGTTTGCAAAGGCACAAAAATTGTTGATGAATATTTTATAAAAGGCACTGAACCTAAAGAAGATACTAGATATTGCGTGGTAAAAAAGCAAGATATTGAACAAAAACCAAACTAATTGTTGCTCAAAAGTTTAACAATTAATGAAATAATAACAGTGATTATTAAGAGAATTGGAGCAACTAGTTTTTCCCTTTGCTCCTGTCTTTTTTTTCTTTCCTTAGCTTCTTTGTTTTCTAATCGAAGTCTTTTTTTATCTTCTTTTTCGTCTTCTACCTCTTGAGTTCTCTTTATCAATTCTTCATTTGTAAGTTCGTAGTCTGCTGATTTATTTCTGGCCATTTTGTGATAATGTTTCTTGCATAATTTTAACTTTAAAAACAACTAAATTAACCACTTGGTCGATAGATAAATCAGTAGTGTCTATAACCCAAGCATCTTCAACAATTTTAAGAGGATCGGTGTCTCTTTCCATATCAATCTTGTCTCTATGAATTAAGTCCATATAAACTTGATTAAAAGAAAGGTCAATTCCTCTACTTTGAAGCTGAATATGTCTTCTGTTTGCTCTAACAAAATCCTTGCCCGTGAGATAAATTTTTAAATTTGCATTTGGAAGAACGCGATAAGTGATATCTCTACCCTCCATCACCACATTCTGAGTTTGTGAAATTTCTTGTTGTTTTCTCACTAAAACTTTTCGAACTTCTGAGATTTGGCCAACAATAGCAGCTCCTTGTCCAGCATCTTCTGTTCTGATTTTCCAAGATACGTCTTCTCCATTTGCGATAACAGTAGTAAGTCTACCGTCTTTTTCGCTATCAACTGGATTGTGCATTTTTATTTCTGTTTTATCGATTAAATCCACGAGCTTAGTAACATCATTAAAATCAACGCCATTATTAATTGCAATCATAGCAGCTACTCGATACATAGCGCCGGTATCGATATACAAAAAACCAAGCCTCTCAGCAATAATTCTGGAGATCGTACCTTTTCCGGCCGCAACTGGACCGTCAATGGCAATGTGGAAAAAATTACTCAACTCTACTTCTTTCTTTTGCGCGTTGTCTTAGCTGACTTCTTAGCCATTTTCTGAGCTGGAGCTTTTTTAACTTCAGTTGATTTTGCAGTATCCCAAGCATCACTATCAGAAGTTAAAAGTCCACCTAAGCCAACAACGATCAAAATAACTGGCCAAAGATTCCAAAAAGCTCTAGGCAAGTAACCAAGATTTGATGCCAAAAAAACAAATCCCATGGTTACAAGTGAGGCAGGCCAGAAAACTTTTTTAGGCATAATTAGTGTACTCCTTAATAAATTATATTATAAAATCCTATTATCTATTAAAGATTAAATTTAACTAAAAGTCGAGAGCGATTTTTATTTTTTATCTTCCAGAAAATTTAAGATCTTTTGCAATGTCTCTAGCGATCGTTGCCTTTTTAAGTTTTGCTCTTTTATCATGGAGCTTTAGACCGGTACCAACGCCAATTCTTAATTTAATATTTCTACCAAGCGCCTCAAAACTTAAAGGTACTAATGTTTTGTTTTTTTTGTCCAGCTCTTCTGTCAGACTAGCAATCTCTTGTTTTCGCAATAATAATTTCCTTGTTCTTTTTGGATCATACTTTAAATTGTCTGCATATTTATAAGGAGTAATTTGAGCATTAATTAAAAAAATCTCATCACTCAAAACTTTTACATAACTTCCAACAAAACTACCAGATTTCCCTCTGAGACTTTTTACCTCTGCTCCAGACAAAACAACACCTGCCAAAAAGGTTTTTCCTATAGCATAGTCATGATTAGCTCTTTTATTTTTTAGCAAAAGCATATGTTAGCTATTATAACTTACTTCACGTCAAGTCTATTATAAAGAAATTGGAATCTCAAAAATAATCGATCCAGAAACTGCAAAGATTTTGTTAAGTTTTTCATTGACAGCGAATGATCCGACAGTTGATAGGGATGATGACTTGATTTCTTTTTTGAATTCTCCAGATTTAGATAAAATAACTATGCGATTTTCATCTGCTTCTAAAACATAAATATTTTCTAAATCAGCATTTGTATAAACCTCTATTCTCTTGGAAAAAGCTTCTGTTAAACCTCTGATTTCATACCGATCTTCTTTTCCTGCGGAAAATTTTTTAATTTGTCCATCAATTGTAGAAAACCAAATATCTCCATCAACTGAAAATGAAGTAATTTCATCATATTTAAGCCCGGTGGCTGACTTCATCCAACCAACCGGATCCGAATAACCATCTTCGCCAATAGAATATCTATATACATCTCTTTTTTCTGGATTCAGAATATAAACAAATCTGTCGTAGGTATTAATTAATGAAGCATCTCGATTAGAGTCGCCTAGTTCTTTTACCTCCTCTATTTGACTATCTTCTTTTAATTCAAAAGATTTAACACCATCTGCCAAAACAAAAACTTTTCCAGCATTAATAGATAAATCTTTAACATTGTCATATTCTGAAAAGCTTTTTACATAAACCTTTTTTGTATTTACATCCAAAACAACAACTTGTTTTTTTTCTGAATCTATCATAGCCAGTTGATCTCCAATAACATCAACATCATTTGCAATATAGTCTGACTGAATTAATCTGAGATCATAAAAAGTATCTAAATCGCTGAGTTCTTCCTTGCCAGAAATATCGTTATAAAAATTTGATAAATCTTTTAACTGATTATCAATTAATTTAATGGCACTACTTTTGGAATTTTCCTTTTGTAAAACATTTAATGAGTTAATAACTTCACGAACTGTGTCTCGCGAAGCAATTGGATCTGTATCCTTTTGCTCTTTAGCTATGGCAATTTTTTCTAAATATGGGTTGATAAGACCATTAATTCTCTCTGTTTCCTGCTTATTTTTTATAAAAATAGACAAAGCAAAAACTACTATAAAAATGATAAGTATAGCTATAAAAATCAGTTTCTTATTTAACTTATTGGAAAATGAGCCAAAATTAATGGAAAAATTTTTAACGTCAAAACTCTTTACTAAATGCAATAATTTTTTAAATGACTTAACAGTAATTAAGAATACTATTTCAAGTATTTTCTTAAATGACTGAAAAAACTTTCCAAAAAAACTAAAGAAATAATTTGGTTTATTTGTTGTGGCAGTTTTGACATCTGAAATGAACTCGATTTTTGCCTCTATTTTATTTTCATCATCATCTTCAATGTCTATTGTTGCCTCAATGCTTTCATGATTTTCATCGAGATTTTCAATTTCTAAGGAAGATCGTGAAAATGTTTGATCACCAGAACTAGATTCGGAATCAATTCCTTGAGCATAATTTGCTAACTCTTCAGAACTTTCCACTGCTCTGATTTCTTGATTTATGAAAACTATTGCTGATAAAGATGAATCTGCTTGAGCATGAAGTCCTGGCACAATTGAGGTGATAATTATATCGACGTCAAATCCTTGTAAAAATTTTTGTTCAATCTCATTTAAAAATTGAGAAGCCTGATAAGTGGTTAGAACAAAAACGTCATTTTCAGTGTAGTTTCCTTTAATAATTTTGATTTGATTTTCCGAAGACAATATTTTTCCTGCTTTTTCACCACGTTTCAAAAATACTGATCCACCTTTAGTTACAAAAATGCTTTTACCTCCAGAAACAATTGCGCAGGCGATAAATAATTCGCATTCATTCTCATCGACAAAAAGAATAAGTTCTTGAATAAATTGATGAAGTTGCTCAATATCTGAAAAATAATAATCTGAAATTTTATCTGAAACGTCTCTTCCAACATTGCCGGCGTGTTTTCCAGAAATTGCAAAAACACTAATTAATCTAGTGCTTAAAGAGGATGTACTTTCAGCCACTTGAGACCAGCCAGTGAACTGCGGCAATCCCACAACTGGAGTTACCTTTAGTCGAATCATTAATGAAATTCTATCACACGAAAATGAAAATTACCTTACAAAACTAGTAAATAGTATATCAAAACCCCTATACTTATGATCAAATGTATAAATGCTAAGAATTTATTTCTTGCAGCATGAGTAGTTCCCAAAGTTTTACTCATCAGTGAAACTTGCTTTGTAATTAATAAAGCAAAAAGCAAATAAAGAAATCCCGCTAAGACAAACATGATTTTGACCCCGATCAAAAGAAATTGATTATTTTCTGGAAGTTGTGGTAAAAATGTGGTCATTACTTTACTCTCCCCTCAAATTTTTCAAGTTCTTCTTCAAGCAGCATTTCATTTAATAATGTTGAAACTTTTGCTGGATGAGGTACGTCTTCAAACTCAACGACTTGCTCGGTTCCAGCTGTCTGAATTACCACTGTACCATAATCAAATATTGATGAAAGAAAACCACTTGAAACAGCTGATATATCCTCTATTTTATCTAACTTTGTAGTTGAAATATCTTTATGAATCATTGAAGTTATATCAACGTCAATGATTCTTTCATCCGTGATCACAAATACTCTGTAAAACCATTTTAAATATGACTCAAGTGAAAAACCAATAACCAATAAATACCAGCCGAGTACTCCTCCGATTCTATATGACATTGGCAAAAAATCAAAAATATTTGCAGCTGAAAAAAGAATTGGTGCTAAGGATAAAAGCAGCGCTATAAATACCCAATTTAACTGAGTAAGCAAATGTTGTCTAAGCAAAAGAATTATTTGTTCGTCTTCTGCCTGAATATCAATTGATAATTTGTTTGGTTTTGGCACATATGTACCTCCATGATTATCACAAGAAACTTCATTTCTCATCGTTTCTGAATATTCATCAACATGGCGTTTTGGTGTGCTTCTTTCTGCTGAAGTCGTACCAACTTTTTTATTTGACATAAGTTATTATAACATTTAATCGGCTAACAAGAGCTCGTCTAACATATTTTGACAGTCGAGATAAAACTGGTCTATCGTTGAATTATTAATCAATTTAAAATCAGCCAATCTTAGACATTCAAGAACTTGTTGACCATTTTTTCCCTCACCTTTACCCAAATCTCGTTCTTCAACTTGCTTAAATTTTGAGGTTGAAGCGTCATCTTCACCTCTGACTTTGGCTCGCTCCAAATATCTTTCTAGTCTTCTATTTTTATATGCGGAAATATGAACAATTTTGCCACCTAGTTCTTTTTTAATTTTGGCTATTTCATGAGGATTACGAATTCCGTCTATAATCACCAAATTATGTTTCTTAACCTTATCAGCAATCCTATCAACTAAGACTGAGCCTGAAAAATTTTCTCTCAAATCATTACCCACATCTTGCAAATTTTTTCTATTAAGTTCTAAGCCACGACTTTTTGTTTCAGACCTCACTACATCTGACAATGAAAAATATTTAAATCCCTTTGATTTTAAATACTCAGAAATTGTGCCTTTACCACTCGCAATTGGACCAACCAAACCTAATATCAATTTAGGTTTTGAATTTTTTGAGGTTTTTTTCATGAAATCTTTGTCTAGTAGATTAATAAGTAAATATTAATGTACTTCAAAAGTCCCAAACTCACAATCTTAAAACTAGCGCTTCAAAACAGCCATAAAAGTGTCTTGATTAAGTTCAACTTTTCCAAACTGTTTCATACGCTTTTTACCCTTGGTTTGTTTTGACAAAAGTTTTTTTCTTCTGGTAACGTCACCACCATACAGCTTTGCAGTAACATCTTTTCTAAATGCTTTGACCGTTTCTCTAGCGACAACTGTGCCTCCAATTGCAGCTTGAACCGGAAGTTCAAACATTTGCCTTGGAATCACTTCTTTCAGCTTGGCCACAACTCTTCTTCCTTGCTGAGGGGCGGTGGCTCTGACAGTCATAAAACTTAATGCCTCAACTTCTTCGCCATTTAGCAAAATAGAAACTTTGACAGCATCGACTGGCTCAAAACGAATTATTTTGTATTCCATAGAAGCATAACCAGAGGTAAGAGATTTCAATGTGTCATGAAAATCTGTAATTATTTCAGCCAATGGAATAGTGCATTCTATGTTTACTCTTCCACCGACATGAGAACTTTTTACAAAATCACCCCTTCTGTCTCTACACAAATTAATGATGTCACTCATTTGATTGATAGGTGCCAAAATATTTGTGGTGGTAATTGGCTCTCTAATTTCTCTAATAATTGAAGGATCAGGCATATCTGCAGGAGTTCTCACAATTAGCTCTTCTCCAGAGCTGGTGGTTACTTCATAAGTAACAGATGGAACAGTTGCTATCAATTCCAAATTAAATTCTCTCTTAAGTCTTTCAACAACAATTTCTGCATGTAAAATTCCAAGAAATCCAACTCTAAGTCCGCTACCTAAAGCCTGCGAATGTGTTCCAGAAAATATAAGCGCAGCATCTCTAAGTGAAAGTTTGTCCATCGCATCTT
The DNA here is from genome assembly GCA_017999345.1 of Candidatus Woesebacteria bacterium. Classification (GTDB taxonomy): domain Bacteria; phylum Patescibacteriota; class Microgenomatia; order UBA1400; family PJMF01; genus VFLK01. The sequence goes on along the minus strand of JAGNLY010000003.1, from coordinate 59,310 downwards.
GAAGAAATGTAAATTCTCCCGCATCTGTTGGATAAATTTCCATATAAACCATTGGCATTGGCACTTTATAACCTGGAAGAGACTGAACTTTATCTCTTTTGCTAAAAGCTGTTAGTGTGTCACCTATTTTTAAAGATTTAATATCTTTTAAACCAGTGGATATATAACCCACTTCACCGGCTCTGAGTTCTTCAACTGGTTTCATTCCTGGGACAAAAACTCCAATATCAACAGGAGAAAAAGCTGCTCTGGATTGAGTAAAACCCATTTTTTCCTTCTTAATAACTCCATCAATAACTCTGATCAATGCAACCGCACCTTTGTGAACGTCAAAATGAGAAGTTATCAATAATGCTCTAGGATCTTTTTTATCGTCACCACCGGGCGCTGGAATTCTATCAATCACTGCTTCCAAAACTGCCTGAACATTTTCACCAGTCTTTGCAGAAACCATAATCAATTCTTCTTCTGTGCAGTCACAAAGCTCCATAACTTCAAGTGAAACTCTTTCGACTTCGGCAGATGGAAGATCAACTTTATTTAAAACAGGAATTACAGACAATCCCAAAGCTCTGGCTTGATCAAAATTTGATAAGGTCTGGGCTTGAATTCCTTGAGTTGCGTCAACAACAAGTACCACACCTTCGCACGCAGCTAAGGAACGACTAACTTCATATGCAAAATCCACATGGCCTGGAGTATCAATTAAGTTAAAAATATATGTTTTATTTTCATGCTTTTCACTGACATATTCAATTCTGACTGGAGCTAATTTAATAGTAATTCCTCTCTCTCTTTCGATAGGATTACTATCCATCATTCTGTCTTGAAAATCCAATTTATCAACCGTGTTTGTGAAACGCAAAAACCTGTCTGTTAGCGTGGTTTTACCATGATCTATATGAGCAATAATTGAGAAATTACGAATGAATGAACGCGAATAGACTTGGCTTTCCATTTTTCACCTTCTTCACCTATTAAAAACAGGATGTTATTTTTTTACTGTCTTCTTAACAGTTTTTTTAGTTTTGGTGGCTACTTTTTTCTTAGCTGCAACTTTTTTAACTGACTTAACTGCTTTGGAAGTTGCTGTCTTTTCTGTTTTAGAATCTTTTGGAGCACCAACTAGTTTACTTAGCTGTGATTTCATTCTACCAGCCTTGTTTTTATGCATTAAATTTTTCTTGACAGATTTGTCTATACTAGAAAATGCGAGTGATAGATTACTTTTGGTTGGATCTTTTTTAATTTTATCAACCATTGTTTTGAGAATTGATTTAATTCTTGAATTAAATACTTCTTTTCTCTTGCTGGATCTAAGTGCTTTTTTTGCGTTTTGTAATATTGGCATATTTATTGTTTAATACTAATTATAATTAATCTAACTTTCTAATATATAAAATTTTTGAGCTAGGCAGGAATTATATCAGAAATGTTCTATAATTGAAACAATGTTCTCATTTACAAAATATACACTTGCCAAACTTCTCACCAACAACGGAAAGTGGCTTGAAAAACAACAAACAAGCATTAACTCTGCTGCAGCAGTTATTGCCTTAGCCAATATCCTCTCTATTATCTCTGGTTTTGTAAGAACTAGAACAATTTTGTCATATTTTAATGAAGAAACTGTTACAGCTTGGACACTTGCATTTCAAATTCCTGATATGTTGTTTCAACTTTTAATTTTTGGAGCACTTTCAGCTTCATTCATTCCGATATTTCTATCAATAAAAGAGAAGCATAACAAAGAAACTGCTTTTAAGATGAGCTCGATAGTTCTCAATATCTTACTTTTAGTTTTTCTGGCTACAAGCGTACTAATTTATATTTTTGCGGAGCCACTAACTTTAGCAAGAATTGGCGATAAACTCTCTGCCGAACAATTAACAATTGTGATAAATCTAACAAGAATAATGTTGCTTGCACAAGTTTTCTTTGCTGTTTCTAACGTGATGACTGGAATATTGCAATCTTACAAAAGATTCATCGTTCCAAGCATCGCACCTATTATTTACAATTTTGGAATTATTGTTGGTGTGGCAGTCTTCCACAAAACCTTTGGCATTTACTCAGCTGGAATCGGAGTAATTATTGGAGCTTTATTTCACATGATTGTGCAAATCCCTCTTGCTCTAAAACTAGGATACAAACCAACATTTTCTGTAAACATCAATTTTCCTGGCGTAAAAAAACTTTTCCTGCTTTCTCCTGCTCGATTTTTAACAATTGGAGTTAGCCAAATTCAAACCCTAGCGCTTGGATATTTTGCAACCTCAATTGGACAGCTTAGTTTTCTATATATTTCTTATGCAACTTATCTTTCTGTGTTCCCAGTAAGATTATTTGGTGTACCCCTAAGTCAAGCTGCTCTACCATTTCTCTCGCAACAATCTGGAAATGAAAACATTGAGAAATTTAGAGATTTAATCTTGCAATCGTTAAACCAAATTTCTTTCCTAGCAATTCCTACTTCGGTGTTACTACTTATCTTGAGAGTTCCAATTGTTCGTTTGGCATTTGGAACAGATAACTTTAGCTGGCACTCAACAATTACAACCGGAAAAGTTTTGGCTATATTAACGATATCTATCGCAGCTCAAGCTATGGTTCAACTTCTAATTAGAGGATTCCACGCGCTAAAGGACACTAAAACTCCACTAATTATTTCGGTATTATTTACCACTTTCTACCTAATTTCCTCATATATTGTCGTCAACTACACAAATTATGGAATATTGGGCTTGGCAGTAGTCAGCTCTGTTAGCTTTTTGCTGGAATTATTTCTATTTATGATTATTTTCAACAGGTTTATACCAAAGTTTATCGGAAAAGCATTGATCGTGCCTCAATTAAAAATAGTCTCAGCCGGATTTTTGATGGCAATTTTTCTCTATCTTCCATTCAGAATCTTTGACGAACTTATCTTCGACACCACCAAAACAATTGAATTGATTGCCCTAACCGTCACAACTGCGACCATCGGCATGCTCGTATACATTTATTTTGCAGCTATTTTTGAAATTAAAGAACTAGAATTAATCAATAAAGCTATGAGAAGCTTTAGTCAAATATGGAAATCAAGTGTTGAAGAATCTCAAGAGTTTTTAATAGAATCATCGGTTGATGATGATTTAGTTTAAGCCAACAAAACTCATACTTTTAATTTAGTTTGGCAGAGTAATAAAATTTCTTGTACAATAATTTAAGTAATGAAAAAAGCTGCCCAAATAGAAATTAATCTACTTCCTAAAGACCCTTTTTTTTCAACAATTATAGGAAAAATTTTGAAGTGGTCTTTGTCTGCTGGTAGATATATCGTGATTTTTACAGAACTTGTGGTGATCATGAGTTTTATTGCCAGATTCACTCTTGATAGACAAGTCACAGATCTCAACTCCTCCATCAATCAAAAAAAACAAATAATTTTATCTTATGGAGATACAGAAGAAACTTTTAGAACAATCCAAGAAAAAATTACCCAATACAAACAAACTGAACAGGAAACAAATATTGTTGAAACTTTTGAAAGCATAAGTAATGTTATGCCTGAAGGAATTGTTTTAAACGAGCTTGCAATTAGACCAACAAACGTAATCATTGCTGGACAAACACTTTCTCAAAATTCATTCAATTTGTTAATAAATAACTTACAACTTTCTAGTAAATTTTCAAACATAAACGTTAGCGAGATTGAATCCAGCAAAGATAATCCAGGATTATCCTTTAGTATAAAAGCTGATACAAAACCAGAGGTTAAAATTGAAAAGGCTCCTACCAAAAAAGCAGCTCCTGAAACGGAAGAGTTATAAATTGAAATAATAATTATTTAAAAGATGAAAAAAAGTAGCGAAATCACTAGCACACTAAACCACTTTTACAAAAACCCAATTGCTAAGGTTTCTTTGGAGCTTTTCCTAACCGTAGGTCTAGTCTTATTTTTAGCAATTTTCGCAATTAAGCCAACGGTTCTCACCATGTCTGAGCTAATTAAGGAAATTGAAAATAAACAAAAACTTGAAAAACAGCTAACTCAAAAAATTGCAGCATTGCAAACAGCTCAAGCTGAGTATTTATCTATTGAAGCCATGTTACCAATGCTAGATGAGGCAATTCCATCTTCTCCAGAAATAATCAAAAGTGCCAAAATTATTGAAAAAGTTGCTGCCGACAATAAAGTATTAATTAAAAGCATGAGTATTTTTGAGTTACCTCAAAATACTGGTGAAAATATTCCTTTTTCACAAAAATCAAAACAAAACCTAACCTTCTCTCTTAGTATTTCAGGAGATTATATTTCTATTAGAAATTTTGCAGAAACGCTAAGAAACTCAAGAAAAAGCTATGTGATTGAGTCAGTTACATTTGAACTTGAGGAAGAAAAAGGTAATAAAAAATTGAACGCAAATATAACAATAAATATTCCTTATTTTGGAGTTGATACAGCAGAAGCTAAAGAACCAAACTCTTAAAGTTTGAATAAAAAAACTATGAATGAAATTATATCAGCAAGCCCTAACTCAAGAAGCGAAATCAAAAAGGATTTGCAGGGTCTAAAAACAAATAGGCAATTTTTGACCATACTTATTTTGCTTTTTGTATCAATCCTTTTTTGGATTTCTATTAGTTTAATTACCTCTCAATCAAAAGAGGAAATTTCAAAAGAATTGACTAACCTCGCAAAGCCACTTATTCCAAATTTTGACAGAGATACTTTGCTAAAAATTCAGGATAAACACTCATATACTCAACAGGAATTGTCATCCTTCGTAATTTATAAGATTTTGGTGAGTAGAAATGGAAAAGATGAAAAAGTGGTTCCAATTGAAGTCACCATTGACGATATTGAACCAAAAGCCACAGCTGTTCCACTACCTAAAAAGAATCTAAATGCTCTTCTAGAATCAGAAGACAATTCGTCAAAAATTGACACTGCTTCAGAATCATCTCAGAGCCAAGAATAAAATTCAAATTAAACAGATACCTTTTGTACTCATTTTGTATATTACATTCGTAGTTTGTTCGCGTTGCTTTCTTGACAGTATTTATCTAAAGTAGATGAAGGGATTATCATTAAAAATTAGATTATTTTTTTTAATGGATAAAAATAAAAAAAACTCGATTGACAGCTTGCCATTTATGAACAAGATTCAGGTACCAAAAAAGATTTTAGACAAACGAATTCCAACAATACTTGGAATTGTTGTTCTAGTCGTTGCTTTGATATCGGGCACCCTTCTGATTGGAAAAGGTGGTGGAGTTTTTGCTCCAAGAGCTTCTGTTGAAACAACTCCAAAAAATGTCAAAGTTACAAATGTTCATGATACTAGCTTTACTATTTCATTTTTAACTGATGATCTGGTTGCTGGTTTTGTAAAATATGGAACTGAGGCAAATAGTCTAAATTCTCAAGCTAGCGATGACAGAGATCAAATAACTGGCACTGTTGGCGAATTTCAAATCCACCACATCACAATTAGAGGATTGCAAGAAGATACTACTTACTTTTATCTTCTTGGCACAGGAAGTGGGAGTACTTTTGACGATAATGGCGAACCATTCAAGATTAAAACAGCCAAAAGAAATGGTGTGCCAGCAGCAGCAAAAACGATTTATGGAAGTGTGACTACAGAAACAGGAGCTCCGGCTGAAGGATCTGTAGTTTATGTGGATGTAAAAGGTGCAGGCACTATGTCTTCGCAGGTTAAAGCATCTGGAAGTTGGGCTATTCCCCTCTCTAATGCAAGAACAACGGATGGAAGCGCCTATGCACAAATTTTGGATGAAGATAATGTCATAATAAATGTTCAGGGTCCTCTTAGTTCCCAAAAGTCTTTTTTTGCTACTACTGTTGCTCTATCTCAGCCAGTTGAGGGCATTACACTTGGCAAAGACACTGTTGCCTCAAATGAAGATGGAACAATTACTGAACCAGAATCTATTAGAGATAGCGAAGCTAGCGTAGATAGTCTTTTAGCAGCCAGTGAAGCCGCTGAATTAGCACGCGAACAAGATGAAGCAAGTAAAGCTGCCGAATTAGCACGTGCGCAAGCAGAAATTGATGAGGAAATGGCAGCTTCACAAGAAGCAACAGACGAAGAAGAGATAGTTGATGACTCCAACAGAACTGCATTAATTGATGATCTTACCAATGATGATTCTAGTGAGAGTGCTGTTGTAACGAAAGTTGACCTAGAATTGGAAACCCACCAGACAGTAACAACAACTCAACCAACTGTAGTTGGAAAAGCTCTTCCAAGTGCAGAAGTTTACATAACTGTTCATTCTGAAGCCCAAATTGAACAAACTTTGACTGCCAATGAAAATGGAGAGTTTGTATTAGACATCGCAGAACTGTCGGAGACATTAGAGCCTGGAGAACACACAATCAACTACTCTTATATTGACCCAAACACAGGTATGGTAGTGAAAAAAACCATGAACTTTACAGTTAGTGCTGATGCAGTAAGTCAAGCTGAAATAGCAGCTGCGCAATCTAGTACGACATCAAATCGAAATTCAGTTCCTTATGGTTCAGGAAACCCATATCCTATTGAAGAAGAGGAAGAGGAAGTAGCCACTGCCGAACCAGAAGCCACTAAAGAGGCAGAAACTGAAGCAACTGACTCAGCAGAAGCAACAGCAGAGGCAAGAACCGAAAATCTAGCCACAGACGAAGGAACACCAGTTTCTGGATCAGTTGGAACTACTATGGCATTAATCTTTGGAGGATTATTCTTCATAATTTCAGGACTATGGAGCTTCTGGATCTCAACACAGCTCGATAAAAATAAATTTAGCGTCTAAATTTATACAATTGCCACAATCTAGCTTTATTTACATGTGATAAAATTCAAAATGTTTCATGGCTAAATATATTATTCATTCATACTACCATTCATTTAAAAAAAGATTTTTTGATATTATTTTATCTGTAAGTGGTATTTTATTTATAATTCCATTTCTAGCGATCATCTATCCCCTATTTATATTTCTGATTGGCAAACCTTTTATCTTTAAACAAAAAAGAATGGGCAAAGATAAAGTTCCTTTTACTATTTATAAAATTAGAACAATGAAAAATGGCTCCGAAAAACAACAAAGTAAGTACAGAAAACTAAGCACTGCCCCATACCCTATGTTTAAAGTTAATGATGATCCAAGGTTCATCAAATTTGGCAAAATTATTTCAAAGTTAGGAATTGATGAAGCGCCACAACTATTAAATATACTTAAAGGTGAAATGAGTTTCGTTGGACCTCGCCCGCTACCTCTTGATGAAGCAAAAAAACTTCCAGCAGAATGGAACTTTAGATATCTTGTAAGGCCAGGAATTTTATCAAAATGGGCAATATCGAAAAATAGATACAAGTCACTTCAAGCTTGGAAAAAACTCGAGCTTGAAACGATAAAACATGGGTCAAGCATATTGGATTTAAAATTAATTTTTCAATCAATTAATTTAATTATCTTGAAGAAATTTTTCTGAGAGATCTTTATATTCTTGGGTATTTTCAATCCAATGAGCAATTTTTAAAATTCTTTCTAGCCTTTTTTTAAAAGCATCATAGTCAGATTCTTCTAAAAGAAGAATGGTATTCTTTTCATATGCTAAACCACTAAACTTAACAAAATATTCGTCTGGAAATTCATCCATAGCCAACCAAAATATTTTTTCATTTTCAACATCAGCATTCAATAGATCAAAAAAATCATCTGGAAGCTCATTTAAAACCCACTTATTAAAACTTTGAGCTATAACAAGCATCTTGGCCGAATCTGAAAACCTTCCGCTCTCCAAATCTGACTTAGCAAGTTTTACAGCATATGCAGAAAGAATATCATATGCAAAAACTGTTACTTCCCCATCTCTTTTTTTAGAGTTAGCATCATAAGAATATATTTTTTGAAGCTCAAATCTGACTTTTTCTGGGTCTTTTTTATAAAGTTTATCAAAAAAAGTATTTAAATTAGAACTCCATAGAGAGTAATACTCACTATAAAAAACATGAAAATTATTTTCCAAAGACACATTAAAAACAACTTCTAAGATAGTGTCATAGTAATTTATTGCACTATCTAAATTACCACTTTCAATAAGACTTATCGATCCTTCATGAATAACACTTAAAATTTCACTTTTAAGTCTATCTTTTTGCAAATAAGAATTAACTTCTGCTTGGTTTAATAAATTGAATCCTTTAGTGGCGACACTTGCCAACATTTCGTAGTCATTAATTTGCTTCAAATTATCAAAATATGAAGAATTAATAGAAATCAAAGGTGATATGTCCAAAAGCCTCCCATACAATAAAGACTTTTCTTGTGGATCAGTTGATTCAGAAATATTTTGATAAACATACTTTTCGTCATAAGGATTAAGTTCGTATAACTTTTTTTTCTGATCATTAGTTATATTTGATTCGGTTAAAAAATAATTTGAGTGAAAATAAAAGTGTGGAAAAAAATTAAAAGCATCTTCATCTCTATCAAAGTTGATTAATAACTTCGTTGTTAAATTTACTAATCCTAAAATAATTATTAATATAGTTAATAAATTCCATATTAATTTACTAGAAATTTTACTAGAATACGATTTTTTTTGTTGATAATCCCAAAGCACTAATGAAATAAAAATCATCGACATTTGATAAATTGGAAAACCATTCCAATCATAATCCATAAAGGAATTCAGCAGCAACCCCATTAAACCAATTAAAATAATGGTGTTATATCCATTTTCTCGTACTGAAAACATTAATTTAAACAAAATAAAAATTAACACTAAATAAGCAGTGCCAACAAAAATTCCAGATCCAGCATACATCTCCAAAAACACATTATGAGCAAAAGTTGATAAATTTTTATTATCAAAGTTGTATTTTGCACTTAATAGCCTATACGTACCAGGACCATAGCCAAAAAATGGAAAGTCTTTTATTCCTAAAATTGCTCTTCTAAAATAATCAGGTCTGGCTTCATGAACAAGTGGTTTGCACAACTGAAGATCAAACTCTCTAACTTTGCAAGTTTTTCTATCATCAAATGAAAAATAGCCAATCGATATAATTGAAAATACTAATAAAAAAATAGCCATTAAAAAATATTTTTTATTTATAACCTTCTTTGAAATTGATAGATATAAAAATGGTAATTGGATTAAAGCTAATAAAATAGAAAATCTTCCAAAATTTAACACTAACAAAATATAAAATAAAACTACCAAGAGGTATCGATGACTAAAGTTTGAATATTTATTTGATGAAGCAAATATCCATGAAAGCGGTATTAAAATTAGCAATACAGCCGCCATATGACTATGCCCGTTAACTGCTGTGAAGATATTTAATGGTGGCAAAAAAAATGTCAGATTTGAAAAACTAAAGAATACTATGAAAAAAATAGAAAAAACTATGCCAATAATTAGAAAAGTTGAAATAAAATCAGACTTAGAAAAGATTCTACTTTCACCCAAACTTAAAAAGAACATGAAAATACAAAATGATGCTAGATGAAAAATAACTTCATCTAAAGTTAAAGAAATACTGTGCGTAAATATTGATGAAATTGCCAATAAAACAATAAATGAAATCCAAGGCAATAAGATTTTTAAATCCAAGGCCATTTTTAACTTGAAATACCAAGAATAAAAAAGTAAAAAAGATAAAAAAAACGCAATTACTATGAAAGAGTACATTGTTGAAAAAGTTAAAAATATCAATAATTGAAAACAAGCAAATATTGATAAAAAAATAGTCTTTTTAGGAGAAAAATGCATATACTAATATTAGCATAAATACTATAATAAAAGTTGTAGTTGTACATATATTGTTATATCTGCTATATATACTCAGTAGTTAGCTGCTTCATACTACAACTCAATTTAATGTCAAAAAATAACTATAAGCAACATGTTCAAGAAAATAAAAACTAGCTATATTTTCCCTGTTTATAATGAAGAGAAAAATTTGACAATAAAAATAGAAGTTTTTATTAAGACTCTTAAACAATCCAAGATACCCATAAACGAAATTATTTTAGTTGAAAACGGAAGTTTGGATAACTCATGGGAAGAAATATGTAACCTAGAAAAAAAATACAGTTTCATTAAAAAAAGACGAATATCATTTTCATCATACGGACAAGCAATAAAGCATGGACTTTTAAGCTCTAATTGCGCATATCTTTTCGTGCTAGACCTTGATTTTCATGATACAAACTTTATAAAAAAATCACTAATAAAACTAAAAACAAAAAATATTGTTTGTGCTTTAAAATCAGAAAATAATAATGACTACAGACCTTTTTTTGAAATAGCTATTGCAAAGCTAATCGAGCTATTTTCATATCGTTTTTTTGAACTCAAAGGAACTGATGGACATAAAATAATGGCATTTAAGAACACAAAAAGACTAAAAAAAATATTGCTGGAAACAATAACAAAACATGAACTATTCGATAACGAACTATTACTAAAACTTAAAAACGAAATAATTGAAATTCCAACTTCCATCCAAGAACTAAAACCAAAAAGTTATTCCTCTTTAAAAAGAATTTCTGGAATCTTGATCGACTTTATGAGATTATTTGCATTTAAAAAATTACAACCAGATGTATCAAAAAAAATTGTAGCTGACGACTATGGAATGTCAAAAATAATCAATAATGCGATTTTAGACCAAGCTACAGCGGGATCAATTACCCATGTATCAATTTTTGCAAACCTTGTTTCTATCAATGATTTGCAGATGCTTAAAAAAGTTATAAATGAATCTAATATAATTGCCCACATAAACATTTTGAGAGGAAAACCAATACTAAAGCCTAAAATTATACCAAGCTTAGTTGATCGAAATGGAATATTTTTTAGTCTCCCAGTTTTTTTGATTAAACTTTTATTTAAAAGAATTTCAAAAAAAGAAATTGCTAAAGAAATTGAAGCTCAGATATTATTTTTTAAACAAAATAATATTGCTATTAAAGAGATTAACTCTGAACAGCATCTTCATGCATTTGAACCAGTTAGGAGCATATTCAATGAAGTAGCTGAAAAAAATGGAATTAAAAAAGTTAGGTCTTTGAATTCAATAAGAAATTATTTAAAACCAAAGATTCACAAATACCTGATACATTTTATAATTTCTGAAATCTTGAAGCTGATATACAAACAAAAAAAAGTTGAAAAAAGCAAAAGTTTAGATTTCATTGTCCATCCAGGATCTAATTTTGATTGATATTATTAGCTGCTAATTTGTGATTTTTGGACTTCCTGTCTCTTTTTAAAACTTATCTTCAGATATGACTTTGATAAATTAAAAGCTAAACTGCCACTATTTTTTTTGATACTTGAATCAACAACTTATGACAATATAAACTCATAAACGTGCGTAAATATCCGAAATTATCGATCAGTGAAATTATTTTAACTTTAGTCGCAATAATAATTGGCTTTAGATTTTTTATTGTAGCTATTAACCAATTAAACTATAAAGCTCCTCTAAACTTAGTCGAAGGCTATGTTTTACAAAACAGTAACAATTTTCCTAATTGGAACAAAATGTATCCTTCATTCAAGAATGAGCCTTCACTTTTAAATGCTTATACTCCAGTTTTTTATGGTATAAATCACATAATTTTTGGCGAGAGTCAGTCATTTTTTGGCGGCCGTTTTTTATCAATAATTTCTTTACTGATTATTTTCAAAGTTTTAATATCTTTGGATCGAAGAAGTTATTTAAATAAGCTAACTTTTTTTATAATCTTTTTTAGCTCACCTGACTTAATTAAATGGTTTACATTAAATAGAGTCTGTGGTTTGGCCATAGCATTCAGTATTTTTTCAATATGGGTTTTTGAAAAAGTTAAACATCATAAAATATTTTATAGCGCATTATTTTTATCATTAGCTGTGTTAACTAAACAAAATATTGGAATACCAGCATTTGTATATATGATTGTTGGTTTATTAACAGAAAAAAAATATTCAGAATTATCAAATCTTATTAAATATTTAATATCATTTATTGGTATTCCATTTCTTATAATTAATCTGATAACAAATGGTAGTTTTTACTTTAACTTAATTACTGTCAATTTTAAAATGGATTGGTCTTTGCTCCATATCCTGCCCTTCCTTAGAAATTTTTTCTACCAAAATGCCATTTTATTATTACTACTAGTAATCATTGCTTATTTTACTAAAAAGGAATTTTTTAAGGACATAAAATTAGTTTCCTATGTTTTAGCTGCTTTGCTCATTACAATTACAGCCTTTAAAGCAGGATCTGACGGAAATTATTTTCTTGAGGCTACGATTGGGTTGGTTTGGTTGACAACCAAATCAATTAGAAATGTTAAACATAGCGACATTATAAGTTTTCTTTTGATTATTGTGTATCTAGCAATTAATATAAATTTCAGAGAGACTATAACTTTATCAAAACAAAATTTTTCACAATCAGAACATGAGTTATTAAATGAAATTCAACGCGCAGATAAAATATTGGCTGATGATAATAGCATTGCGCTTTTGCCATTAGCAGGTAAAGAAATTATAATTGATCCCTTTGCAACGACGCAAATGCTCCATAGAGAGCAAATAGAAAACTCAATTTTAATAAATTATATTAATACAAAAAAGGCGGATTTAATTTTGATTTCAATTCAACAACCAGATTTCTATCAATTAGATTCTGACTCATTGGCAATAGCTACGGCAAACAAATATATGCATTGGTCAAGTCAAACATATATTGCGATGTGGTCAAATTATAGATTTGATAAAAGAATAGGTAAATTTCTTGTTTTTAAACCAAAATAAACTTTAATTATTCTAATTTTCTAGAACATATAACGACTGATTTATATAAACCTCAACCAGTTCTATTTTTGATTCAGCTATATTAAAATATTGATAAAATTGGCTAGTAATTGTTCTATCAACAGAAGTTTGATCTAAAACATAAATCTTCGAACAACTCGACATTTTTTTTAATTCCTGATCAACATCCTTGAGATCTGTTGCAATAACTTTTACAGATTTATCAAGAAAAAAATGTGCTGAGGTAGTATTCCATCCAGGTATTGGAATCAAACAACTCCCCTCCTCAAACTTATATTTTTTGAAATGACCTAAGGTGTTTTCTTTATAATCAAATAAATGATACATCTCATCAATTTCTTTATTTGAAGAAAAATAAATAAAAAATTGAAAGAGCTGCATTATCATCAAACAAATTGATAAAAATTTGATGACTTTATTACCCCTAATGAAAGAATCAGCAATCATGACGTATACAAGAACAACAAATGGAATTGATGTTCTTGCATACAACAAACTATTGCCAGTTATGCGAACAGCAAACACAAAGGCTGCAAAAAAAATAAGTAAGGAAAGAAACAAATATCTCATATAAATGATTTTTTTAACAAAAATCATCCAAATAATAATAAAGATAAATAAAAATATAAAAGGCAAAACAAAAAAATTGATTTCATTTGTGCCTAAATTTCTAGGAATTAGACCAAAATAATTACCGATAAGTTGTAAAAAGTTTCTCAAGCTAAAATGTTGAGTCCATTGATTATGAGTTATACTTGTATTTGCATTTTTTATAAAAATAGGTATAAACCACCCCACACAAGTTAAAATTGTTAAACCAAATACCGACATTTTTTTTAGAACTGGGAAGCTCCTTTTATATACAAGATATGCCAATGGCCAAATGGGAATTAGCCATATAACACTATAATTCGTAAAAAAGCTTGCTGACGCTAGTACCCCCAAATATATTGCCTCTTTATAAGAAATTACATTTTTCTTTAGAAAAAGATGATACCAATAAAAAGAATAAATTATGCTTAATCCCAATACTAAAGAATACATTCTATGCTGAACAGTTAAATGAACCAAATATATATTGGTAAAAAATAGTATAAAAAATATTAAAATAAAAACATTTGACAATTTCTTTCTAAAATAAAAAAATGCAAAAATTATTAAAACTAATAAATTTAAAACCTGTATCAATCTATAATAAAAAATTCCGTGACTAATGCCCAATATACTTGTTGGAAAATCCATTAACATGTACCAAAATCCTGGATGAGTAAAATCTGGAGCGAAGATAAATTCTTTAACTGAATAATTCATATTATTTTGAATTGCCAAGATCTCATCTTCTAAGGCATCGTATCTAGTGCTAGCAAAATATCTTGGAACAAAAAAAAGTAAGCAAAAAGAAGTAAAAAGTAAAAAGGTTTGAAATTTTTTGTTTTTTAAAAGAAATTCCATTTTTAATGTTTCTCTAAAATAAAAAGTACTTGGTTATAATTTTCACTCAGTTTTCTTGGTTGATAGCCAAGTTGCGTTAATATTTTATAATCATATTTAACATCAATTTGATCTCTTTCAACAGAGATTTGATCTAAGAGATAAATATTTGCACAGTCCTTATTGGTGTCACTTAGTTGGTCATTTAAACTCTCGATTGAAATTACATTTATTTTTGACTCAAAAAAATATTCTAACGAAGTTGAATTCCATCCAGGAATTGGTAACAAACAACTGTTGTATAAAAATGGAAAATTGCTAAAAAAAGCCATTGGGTGCTTTTGAAAATTAAAGTAACTATATTTTTCAAATACAGTATCACTTTGAAAAAAATATATTATAAATTGGCTCAATTGAATCAATACAAGTAAAACAAATATTTTTTTAAATGGGCTTATCTTTAGAAAGGTAGTTAAAAAATCTGCTAACAAAATGTAGAAAACAGGAATCAAAGATAATATCGCTCTTGCATAAAAAAGTTTGTTATTTACGAAATAATTTGATATCAAAAAAAATATTAATATTAAAAAGATTCCTACAAACATTTTTCTTAAGTTTGTATTAATATTTTTCTTAAAAGTCTTCCAAATTATATAAACTAATATAAGCGTATAAGGAACAATCAAAAAATTTAATTTAGACAAATCTACTAGAGGAATTACACCGAAACTAGTGCCAAATATTTCCAGAATATTTTTAAGGTTAAATGGAGGGAGCCAATTATTATCTGGTAATGATTGCTTTATGTTCTGAATAAAAATTGGTAAGAACCAGATCAAGCCAATAAAAACTGTGAAAAAGAATAAATATATTTTCTTAAAGTGTGAAGATAATAAATTTAATTTTTTTTGACAAAATAAATAAACTAAAGGCCAAAAAGGAATAATCCATATCATGCTGTAATCAGTAAAAAATCCAACTACAGCTAGAACGGATAAAAGCAAAACTTTTTTATAAGAAAGAACTCCCTTATTTTTTATTAGCTCAAACCAAAATAAAGAATAAATCACAGCTAAACCCAGCATCATTGAAAACATTCTGTATTGAATGGTTATGTGAACAATAAATATGTTACTCAAAAATAGTGTAAAAAAAATAAACAAAAAAGAATTAGACAACTTTTTTCTAAAATGAATATATGAAAAAACTAAACAAAAAAATATAATCAAAACTTGAATTGACCTATACAAGCCTATGTCTATTCCTGTGTTGAAAAAGATAATAGGAATTCTCATCAACGCATACCATAATCCTGGATGAACATAATCTGGTGCCAATAGCAATTTCCCAAATCCAAGATCTCTTGAAAACATGAAAGATAGAAATTCATCTTCCATTGGATCAAATAAATTACTAGCAAAATACCTTGGAATGAAGAATAAAAGGCAAAAGGAAAAAATAATTAAAACTTCCTTCCAGCGCTTTTTAATTTTGGCCATTCTTCATCTCTCCTTTAATCCACTCATAAGTTTTTTCTATTCCCTCTTGCAAAGGAATAGTAGGTTCCCAATTCAACAACTTCCTAATTAAAGTGTTGTCACTACTTCTTCCACGGACACCCTGAGGAGCGTTCAAGTTATGAATGCGCTTCAACTTGATTTTTGCGATTGATTCTACGATAGTAACAAGTTCATTTATAGTAACTAACTCACTTCTCCCTAAATTAATTGGTTCTCTAATATCGCTATGCATGATTAAATCAATGCCTTTTACACAATCATCTATAAACATAAAAGTACGCGACTGTTTGCCATCTCCCCAAATTTCAATTTCATTCATTTCTGTTTTTTGAGCTGATACTACCTTGCGAATAATTGCCGCCGGAGCTTTTTCTCTTCCACCTTTATATTCGCCATGAGGACCATAAACATTATGAAAACGAGCTACTCTGGTTTCTAAGCCAAAATCTTCCATAAAATGCCTACACATACGCTCTGAAAACAGTTTTTCCCAACCGTAACCATCTTCTGGCATTGCTGGATAAACATCGGACTCTTTTAGGCCATCCATATCAGTACGTTGTTGCTTGTCTTTTGCATAAACACAAGCTGAGGAAGAGAAAAAAAATCGTTTTATACCATTATCTTTAGCTGCAATTAGCAAATGAGTATTAATCAAAACATTCAACATACACAAAGCTTTATTAGCTTCGATAAACCCCATGCCGCCCATATCTGCAGCTAAATTGTAAACTTCATCTACTCCACGAGTAACAGTTTGGCAATTTTTAAGATCTCTCAAATCTAAACTTATGTTCTCAGCCATCTGGCTCTTCTGATACCAGTCATCCAATGGCTTAATATCAACTGCTCTAATTTGTCTGTAGCCTAATTCAAATAAATACTTGACTAAGTGTCCGCCAATAAAACCACCAGCTCCAGCAACTAAAATAACTACGTTTTCTTTAGGTTTAGTCATATCTTTGAAAAAAAAAGATAAATTATCTATATTGTATTAACTATATACTTATACAACATAAATTATTGTAAGGTATGAGATGTAACAATTCAATTACGTTTTAAAACAAACAAATAGTGGGTATGAAAAAACCTGGTGTGCAATCTTTTTTCATCAACAACTTTTAGACCAATTTGGTTAAAAATACTTTTGTATTCCTCGACTGTCAAAAAATTAATTGAATTATTGGATTTTGTAATCCCAATCTTTAAAGAAAAGAATTCTTGAAGCTTTCCTAGCTTAAATCCAATGCTTCCATTGTCATCATTTGTTTTGAGTAGAATCATTCCATCTTTATTTAAAAGCTTAGTACATTGATTTAATAACCCTATCTTTTCTTGAGTATTTAACAAATACTCCACGTCAATCAAGGTAATGCAATCAAATTTTAACTTAGTTAAAAAAGATTCTAAGTAGCCGCAAACAAATCTCGCTCTCTCAAAGATTAGTTTTGAAGCAATCTTTATCTTTTTTCGATCTGGATCAATTCCAATAAAAAACAACTTATCATTTTTGTTAGTAAAATAACTTTCAAGTAATCCGGGACCACAACCAACATCTAAAATTAATCCTTTTTTAGGAAGATATTTACTTAAACTAGCAAAAGGAGCCGTAATGTAACGTATAAAAAGGAATATTTTTTCGAGAATAGTCAAATTTTTATAGTTTTTGGTTATTTCTGGCATACTTTTTCTTTAAAATTGTTCATAACTTTGATAAGAAATTAAAAAAATTAGGTTATACTAACTGCATGCTTGTGGATTAAGCAACATTGTAAGACATCAAAAAAAACAGTCCGATCTAAAAGATTATATATTATGAAGAGTATTTATAGCGACAAGTTTATCCTAGGAGATTTTGAATCAGTCGCAGACAATATTAATAGTAAAATTGGAAAACAAAAAACAATAATCGTTCTTCCTTGCGATCTTCATTCTCTGGCTCAAGCTAAAAGTAACACCTTTTATAATAAAATTGACATATATACTACGGATAGCATGTGGCTAACATGGTGGTTTAGATTTAAAAATAATTTTATTATTGATAGAGTGTACGGCCCCAACCTAATGCTCTCAATTTTGAAAAAAGTAAAAAGAAAAAATTTTTCAAGTGTATTTTTAGGTACCGATGCACAAACACTCCATAAATTAGAGAAGAAGACACTCGATAAAAACCAATTTCAATACTATTTGTTCATTAAAAAATCTGATTCTAACAAAAAAGAACAAGAAATATTAAACAAGATTATTAAAATCCAGCCAGACGTCCTGTGGATTGGAATTGGCTCTCCCAAACAAGTTGAACTAGCTGCAAGACTAAAATCTAGACTTAAAAAAACTACTGTTTTCTGCGTGGGTGCTGCCTTTGACTTTATCACCAATAATAAAAAACAGGCTCCTAAGTTTATACAACAAATTGGGATGGAATGGCTTTTCAGGTTAATTACAGAACCAAAAAGATTATGGAGACGATATTTAATCGTCATTCCAAATTTTATCTTTTCAACTATAATAAGAAAATTATTCAAGGCAAACAAATAAAAATGAAAATTATTTTCTCGACTTACGAAGCTAAAGAAATTGGAGGCAGTTATTTGCGCTCTCTATCTCTTGCTCAAGGATTAACTGAACTTGGACATGAAGTTACACTTTGGACAAGTGCAAAAGAAATTTCCATTACCAGGAAAATGTCATTTGAAAAAAAAGTTAAAGTGATTGAATCAATTGGTATTTTTCCTTACCGATTTAGAAAAGGTGGCTATGACCCATTTGATATTTTATATCGCTCTCTAAGTATTCTTTTTTCAAAATGTGATGTTATTCATACTTTTAATCACCGGCCAGCGGCATCAGTTCCAGGATTTATAAAATCATTCTTTAGTAAACAAACTAAATGGTTTCTTGATTGGGCTGATTTATGGGGTAAAGGAGGAATTGCAGATCGACGCTATGGTCGTTTTCGTTTGATCCCGGTTACTCTAGACCACAACTTTGAGCAATGGTTTATCAAACACGCGCAATATGTGACTCCAATCAGTGATGACCTGGTAAAAAAATCAATAAAAATAAGGGGTTCAGAGAAAAATATTTTCTTTTTACCAATCGGATGTAATATTGATGGCATTAAACCAATGTCGAAAGATAAAGCCAGAAAAAAAATTTCTTTTCCTGCGAACTATAAAGTCATAACTTATCTTTATGTAGGCACTTATGACGAAGTACTACTGGCTAAAACCTTCATTGCTCTCAACGAAATTAGAAACGACACTTTTTTGCTGGTGTTGGGACCAAAAAATATCGATAAATTTTATGAAGAATTTGATAATTATCCAGTAGCTCTAAAAAAAGTCATGCATCCTGGGATAGTTTCTAGAAAACTACTTCCGCTCTGTCTGGCTGCAAGCGACATAATGCTGCTTCCTTTTGCTAATAAAGAAATTAACCTTGGTAAATTCCCAAACAAACTAGGTGATTATTTGGCTGCAGGTAGACCAATTGCTGCTAACCCAACCGGGGAAGTTGAGAAATTGCTGAATAAAGAAAAAGTTGGGATCTTGGCCTCAGAAAATCCTAAAAAATTTGCTATGGCAATTAGTAATCTATTGGATAATCCTAAAAAAATTGAAACACTAGGAAAAAATTCAAGAAAAGTAGCAGAATCACTATCTTGGAAGATTGTAGCTAAACAACTTGAAAAATTATATTCTGGAAATCAGTCATAACTAATCTTAATTGCTAGATCATCATTGAAATCAGGTAAGCTTAGTTGTTGTTTTCCTTCTTTAACTGGAAATTCTTGTAACTTATTTCCTGTTTTGGGACTAATAAAAGTAGCAACACCGCTGCTTGTTGCATCAACCTCAAAAAATTGACTTTTATTAGATTGATCCAAATTCAACAAATAATATAAATCAAAATTATTATCACTTAAGCTGAATACTGCTATTTTATTTTCATTCTCAAAATATAATTTACTAATGGAGTCTGCACTCATATCAGGTAAAAAATTTCTTAAATTTTTTAAGTAAAATCTTTCTTCAGGTCCAAGATAAATATTACTGTTTTGATTTTCAATATTTTCAAAATAACCAAATCCGGTGTTCCAAAAAATAATACCAATTTTTTGAAATGAAAAAGCCCACGCAAATTTACGTTGCCACTCAGCTGAACCAGGAAAATGATTGGCATTTATAAAACCAAATTCACTAATTATCTTAGTCATATCTTGATCATGTTTAGTATTAAAATTTTCAATCATATAAACAAAATTTTTATTATCAAGAGGTTCTTCTGCCACATAATGAATTGATAGAAGATCTGAATTATCCAATCTTGAATCTTCCAAATTAATAGTGATTGGGTGCTTATATGGATCATTATTTATTAAGTAATCACTAATAAAATTTTGCCACTCTAATGTAGGAATCGCTTCATTTGCAAGTTCCCAAATATCTACTGAAGCCCCATAACGTGCTATGACATAGTCCAAATATTTTTCCAAAACCAGACGGTTTGATTTTTTTGAAAATTCTTCCTTAGAAGAATATGGAGGATAGAATGCGAACACACTCATCATTACTCTATAACCTCTCTTTTTGGCCTCTTGAGTAATAAAATCACCCTCATAATTGCCATTTATATCCATTTCAAATTGTTCAGAATCATTGAGGTTTTTCCAAATTGAAGGAGCCCAATTATCTGGACCGTAACGAAAAATATTCATCGATGATTCATTTTTGTAAAGATCAAGATAATCTTTAAATGGCAAATATTCATAATTATCTTCCAATGGTTTATTTGAAAAAGCATGTCCCATCATATTTAACCTATTTCCATCATCACTCAAATCAACTATTGCGTCTTGTAAACCCAACGGGAGAAAAAGATTCTCGCCAACTACAAATTCGCCATTTTTAACTAATAATTCTGGTTCTTTTTCCTTATTCACTTGCAAAGAACCTTTAAATTTCTTAATCCAAAACGGGGTGATAACCTTGATATTGTAAATCCACTCACCCTCATTTAGCTTTGCTCTAAGCTTCCAAGTATTTTTATCATAATAAAAACCGCTTATTTTTAGTTTTTCATTTGTTAATTTATTTTCAAATTCACCATTAATTTTAACTTCTGTAAACTTATTATTATAAAAATTATCTTGATGCAAAATACTAAACTCTGTGTAATCATATTTCTCTTCAGTATTAATTTTGAAATCAAAAAGTTCTTTAAAGTTATCTAAAATGTACATAAAATAATTAGATATTCCCTTAATTTTTTGTTTGATTCCTTCAGTAATAGAACTTTCTTTTTCAAAACGAATATGTGGATTAGGATAAACATTAAAAGGACCATGGGAAGAAAAATTTTCCTCAACTTTAAAGTTTGTTTGAACAATTTTTTCTTCTTCCAAGGGATCAGAACTAATTATTATTGATGACAATATCTGATTATTAATATCTAAAAAATAAGCCCTATTTTTATATTGATATATTTCGTTAAAGTTAATTTTTCTTTTAGTTTGATAGACCCAAATTAAATTATCATCTTTATCAAATAAACTAAGAGCTGGCTGGTTAGCAACATTCCTTTTTATATCAAGATCATCTTGATCAAAAAATAAGTTTTCTTTTGTTTTTACAGGTTTAAAATCTAAAGATGGTTCGCTTTCTTCAAGAATTAATCCATCTGTTTTGTTAACCCTATAAATAGTTTTGCTTGGAAAATGATCTACAATAAGTTCATCTTCATTTTGTGTCAAAAAACCAAAGTGAATGGAGCCTTCTTTAAATTCAACAGTATTATCAATAGCTTGAAACTCTTTTCTCCATACTTCGTTGCCAGAATTTTTATCTAAAGCATATAAATTACCTCCGCGATCAGCAAAAAATACATACTTATCATTTTCATCAAGTATTACTTCCGTATCTGGCCAATATTGGCTTTCTATAACATAGCTCCATTCGATGTACCCATTGCTTTTATCTAATTTATAAATATGTTTATCAAAGCTAGCAATGTAAATCGAAGTATCATCCTGAGTAATTTCAAATGGCGTGTGATTAGCTAACTTGCTCGTCCAATTAATAGAACCATCTTTTTGGAGAATAGAATAAATAGTGCCAGCTCCATCACTAAAATATATAAAGTCATTATCGAAAGTTAAATTCCTTCCAATATTAAGAACTGAGTTTGCTCCAGTTTGTTTATCAATATAAAATTCCCAATTAATGCCTTCTTTGTTTCTACCATTAAAAAAATACAAGAAGGTTAAAACAACAAAAATAATTATAATGTTGATTATTTTTTTCATATTTTCAGCAATTTAAAACTGCGAGAATTAAATATGTTTTTCCTAAAATACCACTTCAACTCTTTTTGATCATAATATATTCCTGGATTTAATTTAGAATGATTTGCAAATTTTGCAATTTGGCGCCAGATGATTTTTCCTAATAAACTAATATTTTCAGGAACCCAAGCATTAATTTCTTTATAATATTTTTTATGGCCATCATTGTTTTTACGATTTGGATTAAGTCTGTATGAAGACAAACAAGCATGCACACAATATAATTTTTCATATTTTGCAAATGATTGCCAAAGTTTAAGATCCATTGAGTAAGGTACCTCTTCTAACTTTCCGCCTGCTTTATTCCACAAAGTCCTTCTCCAAAAAGTGCCCTCTTGCATAATAAATCCCATAAATTTTCGAGTGTACCACCCTCTTTTAATAAAATTATTTATATATAAAGGTGGCTGAGCTAAATAAAGCTGATAACCTTCATCATTCACTGTTGATGGCAAACTAGTTAGCCAATTAATCTCGCTAAACTTATTAAAAATACTAGCTACCAAGTGCAATGCTCCTGGCCTCAAAACATCATCACTATTAATCCAAAACATTATCTCGCCATCAGTTTTAGCAAAACCCTTGTTAATCGCATGCGATTGGCCTCTATCTGGCTTACTTTCCCAATATTTCAAATATTTTTTATATTTTTTTATAATCTTTTGACTTCCGTCATTAGATCCACCGTCAATAATTACATATTCAAAATTGGGGTAATTTTGTTCTATAACAGAGAGAATAGTTCTCTCTAAAAAATTTCCCTGATTGAAAGACGGAGTAACAATTGATATTTTTGGGAATCTTTTCATTAATTTTCCGACAATGGTTTTACATCTGTTATAGTCCCAACCACAGACGTATTATTAAATATAAGATGCAAACCGCCGCCAACAATAAATGGGGCTTCACGACGATAGTAGTAATAGTTGTTGATCTCTTCTCCCACAATTTCCACTTTTAATTTTACTTTTGTACGATTAGGGTCTACTGTTTCAACATATCCATTTGGACCAACCCAACTTCTTATGCCAGGTGAAGTTGTCATATCTATAATTTCGACAACTACATTATTGTTACTATCTTTAATTTTCATTCCTTTTTCTATGGAATTTGCAATATAGTCTTCTACACCTTCTATAACTACATCGCTTCTATTAATATTATTACTTAACTGACTAAATAAGTCTAAAGAAATTAAAAATTTCTTTGTTTCCTTTTTGATATTAATTTCACTATCTTCAATATCAATTATTTCTCCAATTATTAACAAGTCTTGGACTTTAAATGACCTAACATCATGAATCAATAATGGACTTCCATTATAAATATACTGTTTGCTAGTTTTATTTTGAGCAGCTCTAATTTTTAAGGTTACATAAGTATCTTGCAATGTTGATGGACCTTCATAGTTGTAAACATCTGTAACTTCAATTAAAGTTTGACCAAAACCACCAACTAGTTTTTTTCCAGGTTTAATTTGCTCTACATACCATGGACGAGGCTTATTAGTCCCTATACCATATTCAGAGCCTTCGTAATTAAATAACCTCAAAGTTATATTTAAGTACTCGACTTTTCTATTAAGAAGCAAATATGACAAAGAGATAACAAAAAAAATAAGTAATAAACCAAAAATATCTACAAATTTAAATTTTGTAATCAAAAGTTTTTTATATTTTAATATTTGTTTTTTCATAATGAATAATAAATAAAATAAAGACAATTAAAAAACTTAAAAAGTTATTTTGCGGATGAAATAACATCATTACGAAGCTAGAAATAATGCCTAAGTATATCATAGTCTTAGTAAGCTTCCTGAGTTTTAACTTACTAATTTCTGAATAAAAATATATTAAAAATATCAAATAAGTTATCGCACCAAATGCACCTCTTTCAACTAAAAACAGTAAAAAACCATTATGAACTGGTTCTGGAAAATATCTCATTATTCCATCAGGAAATAATTGATATGAAGCTGGCATAAACATACCAACTCCTACTCCAAATAACGGATAATTCTTAAAAACTTCAAATGCCTCTTTATACTGCTCAATTCTGGTAGAAACACCACCTAACTCGCTAAATGAATAGATGGTATCAAATAGCCTACTTGTTAACTTAAAAGTTAAGACTGCCAACACAATAAATATAACAACTTTCAACCAAGGGTTAGATTTGCTTGCTATTCTCTGTTGCAAGTTTTCAATTTTTTTAAGCTGTTTTGGGTGTCTATGCGCAAAAAATAATAAAGATAAAAAGATTGCAACAAACGCTGCTCTACTAAGAGTTAGTATTATTATTAATAATGATACTAAAAAGACAGCGATGACTAAAATATTAAATGTTTTATTTTTTTTGGTAAATTTTTCAAATAAATATTGGAGCATAATCAGAATACTTATTCCAATTAAAATAACTTCGTTGGCAAGACCGTTAGGATGAATATTAAAACCAAATGGCCTAAAAACTCCCGCCCTTTCATCGGCCCCGAGTCCAAAAACCGGTGCAACTTCCGTTCTTTCAATCGCTAATCCTAAAGCACCGCCCTTAATTATTTGTCCAAAAACAAGCAGTGAATTTTGCAATAAAATTGCTACAAAAATTATTGCCAAAGTAAGTAATATTTTTTTTACTTTTAATTTGGAGATATTTTTTGTAGCTAAAACCAAATAAATTCCCCAAACAATCAATAGGAGATCGTTCATTGTAAAAGCAAAACTTATGAAAGGCATTACGGATCCGACAAAAGAGAGTCCAAACATCGCGAATAATATTAGTATCATTTTTTCATGCATTAAAAATCTCAAATTAATTTTTCTCCACAAAAAAATTAATAATATTAAACCAGATAAAAAAATGATAAAAAAAGGTGATAAAGAAAAAACTAACTGCCTGCCCTCCCAATATTGAGGGCTAAAAACTGCTGAAGCAGGAACTGCAATAAAAGAGTGGATTTGACCCAATCCAAAATATAATAAAGGTAGCATGCTATAAACCATAGCTTTATAAAATGAGTAATAATAAACTAGAAAAGCAAAAAAAATAAAACTAAATAAAAAAGATATCTTTGTTGAAGAAATTGCAAGCGAAACTAAAAAATAAACATTAACTGATATAATAGCAGCAGAATCTAAATCTTTAGTAAATTTAGCAAATATTGTTAAAATTTTATCTTTCTGCATGATATGAAGCAATTTAGAAAGATTATAATCGTATAAGCGCATGATTAAAAACTCAGTAATACTAATTCCAAATATCTCTCATCAAGCCCAAGTCTGTGATTATCTTGAACAGACTGCAAATATATTGGCTAAAAATAACAGCAATAGAGTATTCATACTATATCATACGCAATCTCTATCAATTAAAGAAATTTTCATAAAATTCGCAACTCAGCAAAAACTAACTTTTTCAAAAAAAATAGATAATATTTGCTACTTGTATCCCATTGATCTAATCCCATTTAAAAGAATCAAACTTATCGGAGATATTAACTCCATAATTTATTCAGTTGCAATTCAACTTATACTAAAGCTAAAATACCCTAGTGCGAAAAATCATTTAATATGGATGTTTTTCCCTCAACTAGTCCAGTTAATTAAAGTTAAACTACCTTTTTGGAAAGTTATTGATGACATTGTTGACTTTCATACCTCACCGAACTATCAAGAACAAAAAAATCTTACAATTCAGAAACAACTTTTGCTATTAAAATCTGATGTTATTACAGTAAATTCATACATTCTAGAAAAAAAATTTAAAATTCTGACAAATAAACCAATGACTGTCGTTCCTCAAGGATTTAGTTACGATAAATTTGAAAATAACCAAAGCAAAAGCAAGATCACGCTAAAAAATGATAAGCCTCTGATTGGCTTCATTGGTCAAATAAGCCAAAGACTAGATTTTGAGCTTTTAAAAGAATTAATAAGCCAAAATGAACAATGGAATTTTATTTTTGTAGGACCAAAGCATCATGAACCGAACATTATAGTTAATAAAAAACATCATTTCTTAAAAAGATTTGAAGAACTTATAAAGTTTGAAAACTGCATGTGGTTTGATTCGCAACCTAAAGATCAAATTGGCTCAATAATAAAACAACTAGACATCTGCGTAATACCTTATGATATCTCCTATGATTTTAACCGTTTCTGCTATCCAATGAAACTTTTTGAGTATTTTTATATGAAAAAGCCAGTAATTAGTACTCCAATTGAAGAACTTAAGCATACAAAATTCAAAAATCTAATTAAAATTGGTGATACTGCGAAAGAATGGGAAATACATATTAAATCCTTATTAAAAAAACCATGGCCAAAAGAATTGCAAAAAAAAGAGCAATTGCTTGCTATTGACAACTCTTGGGAAAATAAAGTTGAGGCTATTAGCGATATAATTTGAGCTAGATATCATTGGCGTAATAGAACAATAGCTGTTAATATATGACAATGGAAAAAACCTTTATAGTCATCCCAACTATCCGCAATCTTGACTTCCTTCTAGACTGGAAAAAACAGTTTCAAAACACAACTATTATTGTTTGCGAAGATAAACCTGAAAAATCCGTAAAAATTCCAAAAGTTGGCAAAAAAACATTTCACTACTCATGGAAAGAAATAGATGAAGATCTAAAAGATAACAGCTGGATTATTCCAAGAAAAGTTTCTGCGATTCGTAATTATGGATTTTTACAAGCCTACAAAATGGGCGCAAAAAAAATAGTTACCATTGATGACGACTGCTACCCTGTCAAAAACCACCAGCTAATCAAGCTTCACGAACAAAACCTAAATCTTAAAACACCTCAAAAATGGACTAATACTTATCCTGATTCAAGATATATGTACACTCGTGGAATGCCATATTTAAACCGCAACCAAGCTCCTGTGATGATTAGCCATGGACTCTGGACGAACGCACTGGATTTTGACGGCCCGACTCATTTGCAAAATCTTCAGTTCGAAGCCAAATTTGCAGAGCACTTTTTACAAATAATTCCAACCAATAGTTATTATCCCATGTGCTCAATGAATTTAGCTTTTAATCGAGAAATTACTCCATTAATGTACTTTCCTCTTATGGGTGAAGATAAAAATGGCAAAAAATGGGGTTACGATAGATTTGACGATATTTGGGCAGGAATCTTTTCAAAAAAAATTATGGATCATCTAGGAATGTCTGTAATTAATGGCGCACCTTTTATAGAACATAGAAAAGCTTCAGATCCATTTAAAAATCTGATTAAAGAAGCCGCCGGTATTGAAATCAATGAAAAAATTTGGCTCGAAGTTGAAAAAGTAAAACTAACTTCAAAAGATGTTGTTGGGAGCTATCGAGAATTAATTAAAAAAGTAAACTTTCCAAAAAATGAATACTTTAAAAATCTAAAAAAAGCTACTTTAATATGGCTAAATCTGTTTTAAATGTTTCAGTAATTATTGCCACAAGAGATAGACCAAAAGATCTATACAGATGCATTTACTCACTTCTAAAATCTGAGGTGTTACCGTTTGAAATAATTGTTATTGATCAAAGCAAATCTGATAAAACAAAGAAAATAGTTCAAAAAAAGAATTCTCCTATTGTTAAATACTACAAAGTTAATTATGTAGGTAAATCAAGAAGCTTGAATGATGCAATTTCTAGAGCAAAAGGAAATATACTTGCTTTCACAGATGATGACTGTGTTATTGATATAAGATGGATTAAACAAATAAGCGAATTTTTTCAAAAAAATGAAAAAGAAAGTATTGTTTTTGGTAATACAAAACCATTCATTTTAACAAAGAAAAAAGACATGATTTGTCCGGCAACTTTCTCTAAAGAAAATGATTACATTTCTTATACAAAAAATCCTTGCAAGCATTGGGAAGAAATAGGCTTTGGCAATAACATGTCTTTTAGAAAAAATATTTTTAACCAAGTAATTAAATTTGAAACTTTGCTAGGACCTGGATCGATAGGTAGATCAGCTGAAGATGCTGAAATAGCCAATAAATGTCTTTTGCTAGGACATAAAATTGCCTACAATCCATTCATGGTAATTTACCATAATAGATGGATTAGTACTAAAGAAAACAGAAATCTTTATTTGAGTTACTCTCTTGGCGGTACCGCGTGTTATTCTTCATTATTATTTAATGGGAACAAATTTTCTAAGGATCTAATAAAAAATGAATTCAAAAATATTTACTATAATTTTATTGCTAAAGAATTTTTAATAAAAGTTACTGGACTTATGTTAGGTTTACTAATTTACTTAAAACAAAGATTTAATTTATTATTTGTTCAAAAATGACTTTTTATATTTTTCAATAACTTTCTTACCACCATAAGCAACAACTCTTCCATTATCTAACCACAAAAATTTATTGCAACTTTTTTCTAGCTCCTCAATCCAGTGACTCACCAATATTAATGTTATATTATTCTTACGAAACTCCTTAAATTTAATACGAATTTTATTTCTAAAAGCTTCGTCACCAACTGCAAAATTTTCATCTAAAAGCAATATATCTGGATTAGAGTGAATTGCTATAGAAAAACCTAATCTCAATTTCATTCCACTTGAATACGTATATACTGGAGCATCAATAAACTTACCAATCTCTGCAAATTGAATAATTTCACTCTTTTTTTCAGATAATTCATTTACACTCATTCCAAGAATTAATCCTTGTAAAAAAATATTATCTTCACCAGATAAATCTGGATGAAAACCTGCTTCTAAGTCGATTAATGATACAACTTTACCATGGATAGATAGCTTGCCCGTTTGCTGCCTTGTGATGCCTGAGAAAAGCTTAAGCAAAGTTGTTTTTCCTGAACCATTTTTTCCAATTATTCCTAGTCTGTCCCCTTTAAAAATAGATAAAGTTACATCGTCCAATGCCGTATGGTATTCAGTTTTTGATTTATAAAGCAGGTTTTCCACAAATGTTGGTTTTTCATGTCTCAATAAATATTTTTTTGATATATTTTTAGCATCAATTACGATACTTTTGCTTTTTTTCATATTTATAGCCAATCATCAAAATATTCTGATTCCCGTGAAAAAACATAAATACCAAGAATAAAAACAACGACTGAAATAATTATAGATTTTCCTAAAACCAATTGGTTAACAGCAACGGCATCAGTAAAAATATATTGAAATAACTCAATTATTCCAGTAATAGGATTAAATTGAATTATTTTATCAAGCCAGCCCGCTAATAAAGATCTTGTGTATACAACTGGAGTTGCATAAAACCAAAGTGGAACTAAAGCATTAACAATAAATTTAATATCTCGATACTTTACATATAATGCAGATAACAAAAATGATAAACCAGTTACGAATATTGTCATAATAAAAATTGCAAATATTAGCAATACAATTTTGGCTATTGAAATCGAACCAAATAAAATTGTAAATATAAGCAAAATTCCGATGGATATAAGAAAATGAAATAAGTTGGAAAATATAATAGAAAGTACTAAGGCTTCTCTAGGAAATTTTGCTTTTTGTATTAATGATCTCTCGTTGTAAATTAACGGAGTGCATTTTAATACTGTATATGAAATAAAATTCCATGGAAGTAATCCAGAAAATAAAAAATTAAAATAATGATCAATTTTTACAGGAACAAAAAATTGAAATATGTAACCTATGACAATCATTTGAAGCAAAGGATTTAAAAATATCCATAAGAATCCCAAAAATGCTCTTTTGTACCTGGCCTTGATCTCTTTATGAGTCATGACCCAAATAAAATCTATCCAATTCTTTGAAAAATATCGAGGCATAAAGGTTATTCTAACACAATCAAACTAGCTTAATTTGGTAAAATATTTGTCAAGATTGCTAACGTAATTTTTGTATGTGTAATCATTTGTTTTATTTTTTAGTGAACTAATAATCAATCTCTTTTTCTTATTTTCCAGAGAAAAATAATAATCAATTTTATCTATAATCCCCTTCATACCAGATTTCCTATCCACAAGCAGATTTTTGTTAATTAAATCTTCATTTGCTCCAATATCAAAACCAACAGTGGGCAAATCACAAGCCATTGCCTCAAGCGTTACAAAACCAAATGTTTCGAGATCTAAAGAAGGCAAAATCATTAAATCACTAGCATAATAAAATTTATCAATATCTTTTCTAGGAGGATTATTAATAAATAATATGTTTGATATATAATTTGTCTTTTTAGATAATTTAAATAAATCTATTGCAAAAGAGCTATCAGTAAATGAACTAACAAATAATATTGTATATTTTTTTGAAAAATCTAGATTCTTTTCCAACTCATTAAAAAAATTAAAAATGCCTTTTCTGGGTTCTATTCTACCAATATATAAAATTACCTTTGCTTCATTTGATAAACCAATTTGTTGTCTGTATTCTTTTTTTGTAAATTTATTAAGACCAAATATTGATGAATATCCAGGATTGATAACAGAAATATTTTTAAAATTTTTAAGCTCTTTCATAACTAAGCTTTTTGAATAATTACTAAAACAGATAACTTCGTCTACATTTCTTAATACAAACCTTTCAATTATTTTTTTTAATATCTGTGAAAATAAATAGTGTTTGCTTTTATAAATATTTTCATAAATTGCTCTGCTCTGTTGTTCATAAGAATCAAATCCATGAAATTGATAAACGATATTAGTTTTTATTCTAAAAAATTTCTTTATTAAAATTAATGAAAAAGCAGGAAAAAATAAATCAGTTAATATGACTGTATTGTGCTTTTTAAATTTTGAAATCCAACTAATTAGCGAAAAAAACCTATAAAAAGTAAATAGATAATTAAGAGATGGAATCTTTATAAAATTAAATCTACTAGATTTATATTCTTCATCATCAACTATCTCTTTTGAAAAAAATATGACCTCAACATATATCTTGGCTTTATAACATTCTTTCAACAGGTCATTTAGAAATGTTCTGCTTCCGCCAACTTTGACATAGTCAGTTACAAATATGATTCTTTTTGTATTTTTATTAAAAGTCATTATAAAAAAACTCCAACTCTGATTTTAACATGATTAACATATTTAAGCTGTACTTTGATATAATCCATAAATACCTTTTTATGAAAATATTAATTATTGGTGCATCTGGCTTTTTAGGAAATAAACTATATACATTTCTTGAGAAAAGGCATCATGTTTTTGGTACTTCAAGACACAGCCTTCCTCCATTTATAAAGCTTGATTTAAAAAATCGAAAAGAAACTATAAATATCATTAATTCCATTAAGCCAAATGTTATTATCTTTGCTGCTGGAATCGCTAGACCAAATGAAGTAGAGAAAAATCTTGATGATGCATTTAAAATTAATGTTTCCTCACTAGTTCCTATTCTAAAAACTATTAATAAACTGAATATAAAAGTAATTTTTTTGTCTTCAATATATGTTTTTGATGGCAAAAAAAACAAATATTTTGAGCAAGATATTAGTAGTCCTTTCAACTTGTATGGAAAACTAAAAATCGAATCTGAAAATCTTATTAAGAAAATTTCAGACCATTTAATTATCAGATCTGACATGATCTATGGTTACGATCCTATTCACAAAAATAATGGTTTTATTGGAACACTTATAAATAATAAAACTATTCACCTTAATTCGAAAATAAAAAGAAAGCCGATTTTTATTGACGATTTCAATATAATTATTGAAAAGTTAATGTTGGAAAATATAAACGGAATTATACATTTAACTGGTAAAGAATCAGTAACCCTTTCAGATTTTGCAAACAATATTTGTGACAAATTAAAAATTAGTTGCAATGTTGTAAAACTAGAAAATGGAGAAAACGTCCCGGTTTTAGCAAGTAATCGCTTAAAATATTCATTCACTAAAATTAAAAAAGCATTAGAAATAACTTGGGATATAATACAAAAAAATTAATGAAAACATTTTTAAAAAAAATAAGAAATAAAGTTGTCATAATATTCTATGAATATTTAGTGAACATACGCGCCTTCTTTGAACTTATAAAAAACAAAGATACGTCTTTGCATAAACCTGATTGTGATATATACGTGCCTGTTCCAGGAAGATATTTTTGGGTATCAATAGCCGGTATTTCAAGTTTTTTATTCTTCTATAACACTAAAATCCATATTATTAATGATGGATCACTTAAAAAGTGGCAAATCTATCTTTTTAAAATGTTTTTCCCACAAATTGAATTATTGAAACATAACTTTCACTTATCGAGCATTAAAAAATTCCCTGAACTAATCGAGTGGAGCAATAAAACATGGGCTGCGGGAAAGTTTTTATCTCCCATTATTCACTCAAAAAAAAGCAAGTATTTAATATTTGATTGCGATATTCTATTCTTAAAAAAACCTAAGGAGCTTATTGACTGGATAGAAAATGAAACAAAGTTTTCTCGCTTTTCATTTGACTGCAGAAATTACTCTGTTTTATCAAAATTAGAAATGGATAGATTGCTAAAAAAGAAACACAATTTCTCTAATGTAAACTCCGGCATGGTCGCAATTCAAAAACACCTGCTTACTAAGAAAAACTTATTGTCAAAAATTAATCAAATATTTCTAGCAATGATTGATCAAATGGATGATCGACTACTAACTGATACCAATGATTTTCCAAGATCAAAAATTGCAGTGCTGGATTTTTGCTTTGGCAAAAGCGTCATCGAACAATCTCTTCATGCATGGTTTTTTAATGTTCTTCCAACAAAAAAACTACCAAGTAGTTACACTTTAGCACCTTTTTTTAGGACAAATTTTCATAATGAATTAATTCCTACGAAGGTTAAAGTCATCCATTTTACTGGAGAAAAAGATAAAAGACTTATGTATAAGTACTTGGCTCATAGCATTATTTACAAGATAAAATCTTCTGATAAAACACCATGGTTCAATGCTATGCCACTAAATAATCTTAACGATCAAGTTTATCCTTTACTACAAAAAATTATATAAAAGATTTCTTGAAGAACTTTGAGTATGTTACACCAACAACATATGTCATATTTCTTAAATACTCTGCCCAAAAAAGCGATTTGTCTCTGATTTTTTCTGAATTATAGGAAACTTTAGTAAGTGAAAAAGCTCTAAATATTAAAAAAAATGGAAAAAAAATTAAATGCAATCTCCTTAATGGTAGATAATCAAAGTATTCATAAAAAAATCTATTATCTATCTTATTAGTTTCTATCATTGATGAGCTGTACCAAAAGAATCTTCTAAAAAAATCAAAGCGATTAGGGAAAAAATCATGTTTTATGGTTATTTTTGGACAATACATTAAAGAATATTTTTGTTCTCTAAAGTATGCAAAAAATAATACGTCTTCTCCTGCGCTAATTTCAGTTGGGAAAAATATTTTATTTTTTCTCCATTTATCCATGTCAATTAAAACACATGTTGTACTAGCATTATCCATCAGTTGTGGCACAGATGGATTCAGAAATCCTTGCGAGTGAAAAAATGTCATATATCTAGAAAAAAGTGAGGAGTCAATTCCTACCACCCTTCCAGATGCAGAAAATAATCTATTGTCGTTCTTTAATACTTTCATGAGTTTTTTAAAAGTATTAAATTTTAAAATAACATCATCATCCACAAAAAATAATTCTTTTGTTTTGCATAGACTTAAGGCGATATTTCTTGAAAATCCGATTGTCTTAGCCTTATTCTCTGATATTTCTATTAGGTAAATCTCAATAGCACTATCTTTGATTATTATTATTTTTTTATGAAAATTTTTGGTAACTACTTTTACAGTCTTTACGATAAATATAGTGGATGGCAGTAATGATTGATTTAAAATAGAGCGCACAGTTCTCTCAAGAGACTTTTCTCTATTTTTACTACAAATTGCAACTGAAAATTTCATGATCCTATTATATATAAAAAGGCACAAAAAAAACGCTTAATTCTGGCCTCGACCTATCTTCACACACAGTTGCCCGTGCACTATTGTCAGCGCTGAGGAGTTTCAAGACTCTGTTCGGGAAGGGAAGAGTTGGTTCCACCTCGCTCTAGAGACCAGAATTAAACGTTCTTAGTCGCACATCTGATTAAGACAGATGCAATTTCTAATATTCATATTTTACTATGAAAACTAGATATTAAATTGTTAATTGGGTTTGCGACACAAAATTGTGCGCACCACCCTTGTTAGAGTTGAACTCTAACAAGTGAAGAAAATCTGCCATGGGTCAAAAAGATATAAAAAACGTTTAATTAGATTAAAATTTAGTTGACGTAAACACAGTAACCATGCTTTTTAAATTTATATAAATACAAATTTAAAAAATGAAAATTATGTTCGATCAACACTTAGTATAGTTAGGCTTAGCCTGTCACCAGGCTTACACCGACTACCTATCAACGTGGTATTCTCCCACGGGTCTAATGGAGATAGTTAATCTTGAGATTGGCTTCCCGCTTAGATGCTTTCAGCGGTTATCCACAAAGAATGTAGCTACCCAGCAATGCACTTGACAGTGACAACTGGAACACTAGGGATTCTCTCACTCCGGTCCTCTCGTACTAGGAGCAAATTCTCTCAACTATCTAACGCTGACAGCGGATAGAGGCCGACCTGTCTCACGACGGTCTGAACCCAGCTCGCGTACCGCTTTAATAGGCGAACAGACTAACCCTTGGGACCTTCTTCAGCCCCAGGATGCGATGAGCCGACATCGAGGTAGCAAACCGCGCCGACGCTAGGGACGCTTAGGCGCGATGACTCTGTTATCCCCGAGGTAACTTTTATCCGATAAGCCCGGTGTCTTCCACAAAACACACGAGGATCACTATAACCTGCTTTCGCAACTGCTCGGCCTGTATGCCTCACAGTAAAGCATTCTTATGCTATTGCACGTCCAGCCTGATTTCTATCCAGGCTAAGAATACCATTGCGCGCTTGCGTTACTCTTTAGCAAGCAACCTCCCCAGTTAAACTACCCACCAGACAGTGTTCTTTCACACGTTTGCAGTGTGATTAAGTTAGATGATAAATACAAAACGGGCGGTATTTCACTGGTTGGAAACTTCATAAATGAAGCTTCCTCCCGCCTATTCTAAACAATCCTATATTCACCGTCAGTGCCAAGTTGTAGTAAAGCTCTACGGGGTCTTTTTGTCCTGCTGTCAGTAGGCCGCATCTTCACAGCCATTTCAATTTCGCCGAGTAATAGTTCAAGACAGTATGAGGCTTGTTAAACCTTTCGTGCGGGTCGCCAATTAAGCGACAAGGAACTTCGCTACCATAGAACAGTTATAGTTACTGCTGCCGTTCACCGGGGCTTCGATTAGAGGCCTTATCTAATAAATTAGACAAAACCCCCTCAATTAACCTTCCGGCACTGGGCAGGCTTCAGCCCGTATACTTCCTCTTACGAGTTTGCACAGACCTGTGTTTTTGGTAAACAGTCAACCTCATGACATTCACTGCGCCTCTTTAATATTGCTATTAAAGAGGAGGGCATCTCTCGAAATTACGCCCAGCTGTTTTGCCGAGTTCCTTAAACTATTTTCTCTCGCTCTCCTTGGTCTACTCGACCTGACCACCTGTGTCGGTTATCGGTACGATTTGATTAGAATCTCCTTGCGAAGCTTTTCCAGGATAATGAAATCACACATAACTCGTCTTCCCGAAGGAATCAGAGCCCTATAACACCTCAGATAAACGCCTAAACGGATTTTCCAATTTAGACTGCTTTAGTGCTTTGAAACAACATTCACCGCTGTTCATATGTTATCCATCACCGTCCCTCCCCAAGTCAAATGATCCTAACCAAGGACTGGAATATTAGCCAGTAATCCATCGGCTACCCCTCATTAACGAGGGCTCACCTTAGGGTCGCCTAACCCGCACACGACGAACGTGGGTGCGGAAACCTTGGTCATTCGGAGTCGGGGATTCTCACCCCAATTTCGCTACTCATGCCGGCATTCTCACTTCTGATCGCTCCACCAGCTCCTTACGGGCTGGCTTCAAAGCACACAGAACGCTCCCTTACCGCTCCATTAATAATAAATTATTAACAGAACCCTAAGCTTCGGTTACATATTTTAGCCTCGTTGGATTTTCAGCGCATTATTCCTCGGCTAGTGAGCTGTTACGCTTTCTTTAAAGGGTGGCTGCTTCTGAGCCGACCTCCTAGGTGTGTTAGGAATAACACTTCTTTTCCCACTAAATATGTAATTTGAGACCTTAGCTGTAGGTCTGGTTTGTTTTCCTTTTGCTCCTGGAACTTAGCTCCCAGGTGCTGAGTGCTACGAAACATTAACGAGGTATTCGGAGTTTGACTAGGCACTTAAGCTTTCGCTCAAGACACCAGATCAGTGCTCTACCCCCTCGCAACTTCACGTAACCCTATACCTAAATATATTTCAGGGAGAACCAGCTATCTCCGGGTTCGATTGGCATATTACCTCTTACCACAACTCATCCGAGCATCTTGCAGCATACACCGGTGCGGACCTCCACCCCGATATTATCAGGGCTTCATCCTGGTCATGGTAAGCTCACCCGGTTTCGGGTCATTCAACAACTACATAATCGCGCTATTCACGCTCGCTTTCACTACGGCTTCGACACGAAATGTCTTAACCTAAAGCAGTTGTCAAATACTCGCCGGCTCATTCTTCAATAGGCACGACATTACACAATAAATGTGCTTTGTCTGATTGTTAGCAGATGGTTTCAGGTTCTATTTCACGGGGTCTTCAACCCTTCTTTTCACCTTTCCCTCACGGTACTCGTTCACTATCGGTCTTATCTGGTATTTAGTCTTGGAGTGTGGTCACCCCAGATTCAGAAGGGAGTTTGCCGTCTCCCAACCTACTCAGGAATCCTCTATCGCTTTATTAGATTTTGCTTACGGGATTATCACCCTCTTTGATCGCTCATTCCAAAGCGTTCTTCTATCTTCTAAAGTCAAATGTTGAGGTCCTACAACCCCCGGAATAAATTCCGGGTTTGGACTTCTCCCTTTTCGCTCGTCGCTTACTCGGGGAATCTCTTACGTTTTCTTTTCCTCTCCCTACTT
This sequence comes from Candidatus Woesebacteria bacterium, assembly GCA_017999345.1. Taxonomy (GTDB): domain Bacteria; phylum Patescibacteriota; class Microgenomatia; order UBA1400; family PJMF01; genus VFLK01. The sequence goes on along the minus strand of JAGNLY010000003.1, from coordinate 22,127 downwards.
AGATATTTCAGTTCGGGAGGTTACCCACCTAAATTAAAAATTTAGGGCCATTACGATTTCTCGTAACGTGATTTCTCAATTCGGACACGGCTGGATCATAACTTTTTCCCAGTTACCCAACCACTTTCGCGGGGTTAGCGTCCTTCTTCGGCCAGATAAGCCTAGGCATCCACTATCTGCATTAATTCACATAATTCTCTTATGTTTAATAAGCTTGCTATGAACACAACTTGCGCTGTGCCATAGACTTTAGCATGCGAGACTTCTTACAGTCTCGACTTGTAGCATTTTATTTTCTTTCGTAATTTCGACGAAATATTTATACATAAAGTATAAATTGATGTTGAAATTTTTAAAAAGATGCATGGCCACTGATGATTAAATCATCATTTTGACCTATACATGACAGTTTTCTTCACTTGTTAATGATCAACTCTTTTCTGAAAACTTGTTATTAGTCGCCATGTCGGCAATCACAAACAATTAGTTGTTTCCATTCCAGATTTTAAGGTTTTAGGTTTCTATACAGTCTTAATAACTTTTGAGAGTCCATCTGTATTAACTACCTTATTTCTTAGCAATAATTAGTTGCTAAATGTTAGTTCTCAGTAAGACCCGGTTAGGTAAAACCAAAGAACTAATATTTAAAAACCAATTTTGCTTTTAAATACAAAAAATAAATTAAATATTTTAAAAGCTCTCTGCTAAGCAAAGCTTAGATGTTCGCTTTTCTAATATTAATTTATTTATTATTTTTATTTAAAGAGCAAGTTCGGTTCAAAAATAATCCAAGTAAATAATTGATTGACCTCTTAGATTGTGGACCCTAAGGGAGTCGAACCCTTGACCTCTTCATTGCAAATGAAGCGCTCTGACCAGCTGAGCTAAGGGCCCAAATCTGAAAAATTTATTAATGAGAAGATTTGATCAACCCACTAAAAATTTATCAATCTTTATTTATTTTTGAATTTTTTCGAGGGATTCTTATTTATTATTTAATAAATAGAATGTCTAAAATGAGTGTTTCCCGAACAATCAGAATGATATTATATGACAAGAGTTTGAGATGTGCAACAGTAAAAATAATCAACAAAAAAGGGCCTCAAATACGCATTGTAAATGAAGCCCTTGATTATTTCCATCCTACTTTGAAAGGCATAAACCTTATGGCGTTAGCCATAATAATTTACACACGAACAAAGTCTGCTTCGTTCCAAAACACACAAAAAAAATAAATTTTAAATTTACTTTGTGAACTTTGGAACTCGAAGCAGACTAAAAACTGTCTGATCGAGTTCGACTTAATTGATCCAACCTTTACTAGTTGTTATTCAGCTTGGTAGGGCTGATTCCTGGCAACATAAACCGGAGCGCAACTATGGACATTGTGACACAACCGATCAGCCATCCAGGCGTTTCGGTTATGAACATCCACACATCGACTGCGCCCTTCACGATCTTTTGCCCGTCATCGGTAAATCTTGATGCAAGTAATTTCCCAATAATGAAAGGATACGGGATGCAACAAAATATCAGAATCGCAATCCCAAATCCACCATCCGGCAATCCCAAAAATACTGGGAGCAGGATCAAGGGAGCAACTCCAAGGGCTGTTAGTAGCGTAAAGCCACCGCATGCCCAGTAGTGTAGGAAGCTCCCAGTTCGTATGCCATGGGTGCAACGTTCATCCATGCACTCAATAGCAAACTTGTATCCACCCATGCCCCTTGCATAAATTGACCCGAAGAACACTAAAATGTGGGTCAATGCCGCCAGCTCGAGGCGTAGGACTACAAAGAAACTGAGTCCTAACCAGAGCAACGACATCCCTTCATTCATGAAGGGATTTTGCACCAACACGAAACCGAGCATAATCATTTCTGCAAAAGGCAGCGATCCCATCAGAGGGCCACCTGGAAGTTTAAGGACAAGTGTCCCATTAACTTCCTGAAACAAAATCTTCCCCCACCCCAATATAATGGCGAGGAGAGTTGCAGCAATCGCATAGCACAGAGTCGGTACCAAAAGCACCGACCCGTTTGCCAAAGCGTTCTCGTAACCAAATCTTAACAATCCCAGAAGATCCATTTTTGCCTCCTTCGGCAATCTAATAAAGAGAATCACTTGGGCAGCGATTCTCAGTTTTGGTTGTATCCCCCCTTATCAAACAATTTTAAAGTAGGAGGGAAAAAATCGCCAATTACACCGAAACCAAAATTACCAAAAAACTTAGACAAAAACCAGTGCAGAATTTTCACCGTTTTGCCAAAATTTATTGCCACAATTAGCAAAATTAGCAACTTTTCCCCTCCAACTAAATTTTTAAAGATCCACAAAAGAATTAAGTTCTTCTGCACACGTCATTATATCAAAATATATCAGACAGTACAAGAAAACCAAGACTAAAGATTAAATTATCCAGATTTCTAAAATGAATTTAAACAGCTAAAGAGCTAAATTAGTGCAAAAATGAAGTCCAGCTAATCAATTGTTGGCGCATTGCCAACTAGCTCAATTATCAATTTATCTCCATTAACAGTAATGTTGTATATTGGCTTGCCTTTGCTCGTACCCAACAGTCCCAAAGTTGCTTTTGTATGATTATCAACAACCTCTTTTAATTGTTCAAAAGTAACATTTTTACCTCTTCCATCATTATTTATACTTTCAACAATATTTCTCAAAAGCTGGGCATCTCTTGCAGCATCATAAACAAAAAACTGTGAATTTTTTAATTTATCCCAAGGTGAAACAGTCACCTGGTCGCTATTTATAACTAAAATACCCTTCTCTTGATGATCTCGGTCCAAATTAACAAATCTCATGTTTTCCGGATTTGAAGCTTGATGTTTTTTAATAATATTTAAATGATCAAGCACATGGTTGCCGTCAACTCCGTACTCTCCAGATCTATGTTTTGCCATATTGCAGTGCCCACAACCACAAATTGCTTCTGAATGTGCTTGAGATCCGTCAACGGGATCAACATGAGTATCTGTGTGCCAGCCATACTTTTGTCCATTTTTAAGACGATAAACATAAACTGTTAAAAAAGCTTCTTCAGGTGAAAACCCAAGTTTGAGAAATGCAATTGAAATTCCTAAGTCAGCTCCAGGTCTTGCCAACTCTCCAGCTGCCTCTTCTTTTGTATAACCACCGTCAACACAGATTGAGGAATCATTTGTTGGAGCCACCAAATTTTCTTTTACATGAGTCAAAACATCCTCAGGAACTTTACCTATTGCTTCTAAATTGTTAATTAATATTTTTAGTTGAAGTTTTTGATTATCCGTTAATGCTTGCATATCGTACTCCTCACTATCGTACATATTTGTAATTTCTTTTAACTATAAATCAACCATAGGATTGACAATCCAGTATTTTAAACCACTCTAATTAAAATAAGAATATTCAAAAAAAAGATTATGCTTTAGCAACGATGCCAATTTTTTTCAAGGCTTTGACGTTTTTCTCAGCAATTTTTTCGCCAAGAATTCCACCCTTTTCAAAGGTGAAGATTAAATTATCGTTCTTGGAAATTTTCTTATAAAACTCTACTTGAACGTCAATTAGTTTTTTGGCAATTTTAGGTGAAACCTTGTGTACCCATTCTGCACTAACCAAGTAGCAACCTAAGTTGTAGGTTTGTTCACCACCGGCCAAAGTAAAACAAATTTTATTTGCAACGTGAATATTATGAGGTCTAACCATGTGACCTTTAATGTCATGGTTCAATTTTCTTGGATCTTTGAATGGTAAAAAACCACTATAAAGCAAGCCAACTTTGTCAGCTAAAGACTCAATATGTTGTTGAGAACTTGCAGTTGTTTGTTCCCAATTTGATAAATCTAGTTGTTCTTTAATCCAATCGCATTCTTCAGAAGCGGCGATACGCAAGTCTTCACCAACGAAAAGTGATTTTAAGGCTTCTACTGCTTTTTCGAAACCTTCTAGTTTGAAACCAGCTCCAACAAAACCAAGCCTAATGCCTTCATTGATTTGGACACCTTCGTCTCCACAGGTAATTACGTATGCTGAAACTTTATTTTCGATTACTTCTTCGGCTTCTGTCATATAAACATCCTCGTTTCCTTAGAATTGGCAACTATAATAAATTGCAACTCTAATTTCGGTAAATCTAAGGGTATTATATCATGTATCAACCACTTTTGGCTGTGTAATCGCAAAAAGTTATTCTTCTCCAACCATAGATTGAATAGCAGAAAGATAATTTTTCATATCTTGCTCAACTTTTTCCCAATCGCCATTAGCGTCTCTGATAGAGTTGAAAAGTAAGTCCATATCGATTAGTAGTTGATCATCGGTTACGATCATTCGTTGTTTTGCCATATTTCCTTTTATCTAGTTTGTATTAGGTGGGTTTATTATTTATTCATCTCGATTTCGCTAGATTTTCAAAACATTTTAAATCTGCGCTTCAATAGGCTAAATAAATATTAAACCCACCTAATTTTATACTATCTAATAACTAAAGTCTTATTTGTACCCAACCGGTACTTCTGTTAAGACCAAACTTAAGCTCATTCTTCTGTGATCTGGATCAACACTCTCGACGTTGACAGTGATTTTGTCACCTTTTTTGAGCTCAACTGAAGAATCTAATTTACTTGAATGAATCAAGCCATCAATTCCAGGCTCAACATTAATAAATGCTCCAAAAGCTTCAATTCTTGAAACTGTGCCCTCAACTGTTGTGCCAACTTGATAGTTGTCAGCAATTGATTGCCATGGATCATCTGAAAGTTGTTTGACAGAGAGATTAAGTTTGCCAGTTTTTTCATCAATTCCCAAAACTCTAACTTTAATTCTATCTCCAACAGCGTTGAAATCTTTTGGATGAGTAACTTTTTCCCATGAAATTTCAGAAATGTGAACCAATCCTTCGACATGTCCAACATTTTTACTGTCTTCAACTGGAACTTCAACAGTTACAAACAAGCCAAAATGCATAACTCCAGAGACAACACCTTCATAGATCTTGCCAACTTCTACAGATTCTAGAGCTGCAGTTTTTTGAGAAATTTCTTTTGCTTCAGAAACGTGTCTTTCAGAAAATATTAAACGGTTTTTTTCTCTGTCAACTTCAATGACTCTGACTTTGATGTCTTCGCCTTTTAGTTGAGAAAAATTACCAACTAATTCTTTGCCGAATTGACTTGATGGAACAAAACCTCTGGTACCATTGACCAAAACGATCAAGCCACCTTTATTAACTTCCAAACCCTTAGCATCAAGAATTTCTTCTTTTTCAAATGCTTCAGTAAAGTATTCCCATTTGGAATCAGTTGCTGCTTTTTTAAGTGAAAGCAAAACTTGACCTCTATCATTTTCAACTGAAAAAACAATTGCTTCTAAAACTTGACCGACTTTTAGTTCGTTAACGTATTCTTTAGCATTCTCAAATTCTTTATCAACAACAATTCCTTCTGTTTTGGCACCGATATCTAAAACAAGCGATCTCTTTCCAATAGATGTAATTATGCCTGAAACGACAGATCCTTTCTTTGGGATAACCATTTTGTGACTAGCATTTGCTAATAACTCAGCCATGGTTTTTGGCTTCTTGATTGATTTATCATTCGTAGATGACATAAAAAATAAATTCCCCTTTCTTAAGGTGTGAGGAGTATACCATACTTGAGTATTCTTTTCCCAACTAAACAACTATTCTAAAGTAAGTCAGATTGTGATAATTTTAAGCTTATGAAACTAAAATTACCTAAGATTGCCGACATTAAAAATAAAACTGTTTTTGTCAGAGTAGATTTTAATGTACCTCTAAAAATTGTTGATAATGGCAAAGGTGAAAAAACCAGCATTGTCACCGATGATGAAAGAATTAAGGCTTCGCTTGAAACCATAAATTTTTTAGTCAAAAATAATGCCACTGTGGTTATGGCCTCACATCTTGGAAGGCCAACTTCTAGCGCTGATACACAATTTAGTCTTGAGACAATTGCAAATTACATGAATAAAAATCTCAATTTGCCTGTGAGATTTGTAAAAAGCTGTATTGGCACAGAAGTTGAAGATGCTCTTAAATCTGTTTCAGGATCAGACCAACCTAAAATATTTTTGCTAGAAAATTTGCGCTTTCATGAGGAAGAAGAACAAAATGATTCAAAATTTTCCAAAGCGCTGGCTGAAAACATGGATGTCTATATAAATGAAGCTTTTTCAACTTCTCACAGAGCACATGCATCTATAGTAGGTATCACCAAACATCTTCCCTCTTTTGCTGGCTTTGCACTAGAAAAAGAAGTTAGTACTTTTGCCAAAATGATGAGCGATCCTAAACGACCTTTAGTGATTATCTTGGGAGGAGCTAAGATATCGGACAAAGTTGGCGCCATTGAACACTTAGCAAAAATTGCTGATATTGTCTTGGTTGGAGGAGCTGTCGCAAATAGTTTTCTAAAAGCTGATGGTCTGGAAACATATAAATCTTATATAGAAGAAGTTTCTGCTGATCTAAAAAAGAAAGACATTGATTATGTTGATGTAGCAAGTAAACTTATTGAGAGTCATAAAACTGAAAAAATGCTTATGGATGGCTACATTCCAATGCCAAAAATTTTACATCCAATTGATGTCATTGCAGCTACCTCTCTTGAAGAAACTGATCCTGAAAAAGCACAAGTTATTGATTTAACAGTAGAAAGTGAACACAAAAACAGCAAGAACTTGCTTTATCTTGATATTGGACCAAAAACCACCAGGCTTTACCAAGAAATAATAGAACGAGCCAAAACAGTTTTTTGGAATGGACCAATGGGTGTTTGGGAAAATCCAATCTTTGAAAATGGCACAAAAAAGGTTGGAGCATCTGTAGCTCTTTCAAGTGCAGAAACAATTATCGGTGGTGGCGACACAATTAGTGCCGCTGGACATTTTGGTTTAGAAAAACAATTTAGCTACGTTTCAGCAGCTGGAGGAGCTGCTCTCGATCTATTAAGTGGTAAAAAACTACCAGGACTACAACCAATCCAAGAAAATGAGTAATAATTTTTGGCTTTTGATATAGTTCTGTAAAACTCGGTATTGACTTGGGATAGGCAATGTTTGTATTCTTAGTAACAGGACATTTAAATTATTATGTATTTTGGTTATTTTTAATAAATAACTTAGCCTTAAAAGCAACAAATAAAATGATTAACGCAAGCAACGACAACATACCACAAGTAACAAATTCAAACTCAAATGCAGTAACTTCAGCACCAATGAATGTTGCAACATCTGCTCAACCAGTAAATCAAGCTCAAGGCATGCAAAACCCAATGAATAACGTTAGAAATATAAATTCCATGCCAATGACCCCAATCACAATGACCACACCAAACATTGCTTCTCAAAGAGTAAATGTGATGACTGGAGTTGGCAACACAGCCAAACCTATGGATAGCGTCACATCACCTACTGCAACACCACCGGCTTTTGGTGGCGGAACTGACTCAGCAATGGGCTCAAAACCAAAAAAGAAATTTAATGTAAAACTCGTCACTGCTCTTGTTGTGCTTATTATGCTTTTTGTAGGAGCTGGATCAGCCTTTTTCTTATCTCAACAAAGTCAAGATTTAAGACAACAAGCATCTTTTAACCATGATTTAATGCGCCCATGTGACCCTATGGCAACAGAAGGATCTCCATTAAGATGCTCAGATACAACAGTATGCGCTGACGATGATGGTGATGGGGCTTGGTACTGTCAGGCTGCTACCGATGCACCAGGAGTTGGAGAGCCTTGCGATATCGTCAGTAATTTATGCGCAGGTGACCTTGTTTGTCACTGCCAAGATGGAAATGCTTGTACTGACATGAGATGTGAAACTCGTGATGAAAATTATGATTCATGCCTTAAACAAGGCAGATCTTGGTGTATAAACCAAGGTGGATTAGCAAATACCTGCTGTGTTGAAGGCTACACTTGTGGAGAAAATAGATTAGGTTGCTATTTCACAGGATCACCAACTCCAAAACCACCAGGAAGCGATGAGCCAACAACACCTCCAAATACACCACCTGCTTTAGTATGTAACTCAACATGTAGTACCAACACCGAATGTTCAAGTATAAATTCAGCATGGACTTGCGATGCCACATCTAATAAATGTAGATTAGCAGCAAATCCAACCTCAACAACATGCCAACCAGCTGCTGCACTAACATGTAATGAAAGTTGTACAACAAACGCTCAATGTTCTGGAGTAAATCCAAACTGGACCTGCGATGCCACATCTAATAAATGTAGATTAGCAGCAAATCCAACATCAACAACATGTCAACCAGCTGTTCCATTAACATGTAATGAAGCTTGTACTACTGATACTCAATGCTCAAGTGTCAATGCTGCATGGACTTGCGATGATACATCTAATAAATGTAGATTAGCATCAAACTTAACATCTACAACATGTGCTGAAGCAGTTCCACTAACCTGTAATGACAGCTGTACTTATGCTAGCGAATGCTCAAGTGTCAATCCAGATTGGACTTGCGATACAACAGCTAATAAATGTAGATTAGAAACAAATCCAACTTCAACAACTTGTGAGGAAGCTGTTCCACTAACTTGTAATGAAACATGTACTGATTCTATCCAATGCTCAAGTGTCAATCCAGATTGGACCTGCGATGCTCAAAGCAACAAATGTAGATTAGAAACAAATCCAACCTCTACAACTTGTGCAGAAGCTGTTCCACTAACTTGTAATGAAACATGTACTGCTGATATTCAATGTTCAAGTGTAAATTCAGCATGGACATGCGATGAAACATCTGAAAAGTGTAGATTAGCATCAAATCCTGTATCTACAACCTGTGAGGCAGAAGTAATTCCAGGATGTAACGACGCATGTACAACTGATCTACAATGTTCAGGAGTAAATGCAGGTTGGACTTGCGATGATACATCTAATAAATGTAGATTAGCATCCAACTTAACTTCTACAACTTGCGAGCCAGAAGTAGTTTTGAATGAACCAATGTGTAAAGATGTCGCAATTTTGGATGAAAATAACAATGTTCTCAATCCAAATTCAAGCACCTTCTCTATTGGCATGATCCTTAAATTCAGATGTGCAGCTGACGATGTAGACAATCAAGTCACGAACTACGAATTTAAAGTCACTGAACCTGATGGAACTGTAGTTGAAGGCTCTGCAATTAATCCAGCAGGCTCATCAGCAACTTCACAGGCATATCAAATTAACCAATACTTAAGTCACCAAGTTCAATGTAGAGTTTGTACAGGTGATGCATGCCAAGATTGGATCGAAGTTAGTAATTAAAAACAGCAATAAATAAAAACAAAATGGAAAACAACAACACACAACCACAAGCTTTTTACACAAAAATACCAGTTAATAATGGTACTAAAAGTGAAAATATGGTTGAAAAAACCAATAAACCAAAAAAGAATAACTTCAAAAATATTCTTGCAATCATTGGTATATTCTTCTTTGTAGCAGCTGCTTCAACAGGAGTATTTATTGCTCAAAAACAAATATCCAAAACTGGTGAAGTTGAAACTGTTGCTCCTAATGCCCCATCTTCTCAACCAAAAGCAACCATAGATGAGAACAACTATTGTGTAGCTAGCTTTTTGGTTCCAAAAGGAGATGCTGTCTGTGACAACAAAGTTGCTTTAACTGATTTCACCGCAAATGATGGAACTCTGATTCCAGAAAATACCAGTTTTAATATTGGAGATCAATTTGTCTTTAAAATTACGGTTTCAGCAACTGATGACACTGAAGGCAGTGTAGAAGTGTTAGATGTTCTTCCAAAGAATTTAAAATATGTTGAAAATGCAGGTAATACACCAGGACTAGAAGTTGTAATGACCCATGAAGGTTTTGACAGCCAAACCGTAACTGCTGATTTAGGAGAGATGGCTCAAAATGATACAACAGTGGTTGAATTTATGGTCGAGGTAATTCCATCATTAGAAGAAGGATTGGGCTCAAATGCATTCTCAGCAACTAATACTGTAAAAGTTGTTACAAATAATGATGCTACAACTACATCAGTCTGTAGTTATCAATACAAATCTCTTGAGGGAACTGTAGAATGTATTAGCAAAAAACTATACTTCGGCAACGCAGATGATGCTCATACTCAACTAGTTCCAGCAGGTAGTGCTTTAACTATTGGTGATGAATACATCTACTATATAACTGTCGATGCAAGCAACAAAACAAACGGTGATGTTAAATTATATGATCTAATCCCAGAGACATTAGAGTTCGTCAGACCACTAGCCGACAGTGCTCAATATATCACTAATGCTGCCGGAAACAATGAAATTACGGTCAACTTTGGTGTTCTAGAAAATGAAACTGTCAACCTAGGCTTCGTAGTTAAAGTTGTGGCTCAACCAAAAGTTGGCGACTTCACTAACTCCGCTGTTGTATACATTATGACTGATGGAACTACTGAGCAAGTTGCTCAAGATTCTGGTAGTGTTTGCGAAGTTGCCCACTCTATCGTTCCAAATGGAACTGCTCAATGTGTCGAAAAACAGGCATTTGAGGATTTCGATGGCACTGAGATAGCTGCAAATAGTGAAGTAACTGCCGGACAAGAATTCATCTACAAAGTTTCAGTCAAAGCTGAAGGAACAACAAATGGCGATGTCGTCGTCGTTGATCAATTATCAGCAAACTTAATCTTTGTCGAAGACTCTAGTAACACCGAGGGTATTGAATACGACACAACCACTAGAAAAGTAACCATGAACTACGGCGTCATGCAAGACAATGATGTTAAAGACGTTCAATTCAAAGTACAGGTTGTTGCAGAACCAGAAGGCACAACCATTGATAACATAGCTACTGTTACTACAGACGGTGAAAGCGAACACACTTGCGAGTTACCATTAAAGATTGAAGTAGTTGAAGTCACATATGCTTGCAATGAAACTTGTGAAACCAACGCTCATTGCCAAAGTGTAAATGATAATTATGTCTGCTATGCATCAAGTGAAGGTAAAGTTTGTAGATTGGAAACTAACTTAACTAATACAAGTTGTACTCCAGCCACAACACCTACCCCAACACCAAGTCCAACACCTACTCCAAGTCCAACGCCTACACCAAGCCCAACACCTACACCTACCCCAGCACCTGGATGTAATGAGACTTGTATCAGCAACGCAGATTGTTCAAACAACAATCACATCTGTGTGACAACTGCAGACGGCTCTAATAAATGTAGATTAGAAAGCCATCCAGACTCAACATCATGTACTGTGCCAGTAGCTCAAACAACCGCTACACAACAACCTGAGTTACCAGCAGAATTACCTGCAACAGGTCCTGAAGATTGGTTAAACTGGTTGAAAGCAGGATTGGTCACTCTAGGAGTCGGTACAATGTTGTTCCTACTACTCTAAAACTGAAAACAATCAAAGCTTAGTAAGATCTCAACTTAAAATGATCTTGCTAAGCTTTGAACAATGATTTAATAGATAATTAATAAAAATGATTAAAGCAGCACCAAATCCTGGCGATATAAATACTCAAACTGCTCCTTCTTTCCCAACTTATAATCCAGCACAACAAAATCGAAGCTTTATGACTGGGGTGCAATCTGCACCTGCTAGTCAAATGCCACCGGCAAATGCTCAGCCAAATAGTTTTGTTCAAACCACTGCGCCAATACCAGGCATAACAACACAGAAACCACCAACAACTTCCGGACCTGTGATGCCTGCTAAACCAAAATTTCCTGACCCAACTCAAGCAAGTCTAGTTAAGGCTGACGGTACAGTCACAACCGCTTCTGCAAGCTCAGATAATAATGAGCAAGCTAATTCCGGTTCACAACCTAAGAAAAAATTTAATTTAAAAATGGTAATTGGCATTATCGTCTTGCTCTTAGTTGTTTTGGGATCTGGCGCTGGTTTTTATTTAAGTCAACAAAGTCAAGATCTCAGACAACAAGCTTCAACAACTGGAGTTTGTCCAGAAGAAGAACAATGTCCTGGCACATACGATCCAACTATTTTAAATAGTTGTGATGCAGTAGAACCTGACGGCTCTCCAAATTCTAGCGTTTGTAACGGACAATTTGTGGGTAGAGTTGAATCATGTGGTGGTCAAAACTTTTGTTGCAACGGCTCAACTTGGTCAACTGACATGACTTCGTGCCCTCAACCAAAGGCATGTAATGACACATGTACCTCAAATGCTCAATGTACTAGCAGTAATCCTGGTTGGACCTGTGATGCAACTTCAAATACATGCAGATTAGCAAGCAATCCTACCTCAACAGCTTGCCAAGAATTAGTTTCATTAAGTTGTAATGACGCTTGTAGTGAAAATTCTCAATGTTCGAGCACTAATCCAGATTGGAGTTGTGACACTGCAACTAATAAATGTCGACTTACCTCAAATCCAACATCTCTAACTTGTGCTCCTCCAGTTGCAGCACTGACTTGTAATGAAACATGTATTACCAGTTTTCAATGCGCTACAGTTAATCCAAATTGGACATGCGATACTGCTTCAAGTAAATGTCGATTGATAAGTAATCCAACATCACTAACCTGCGAGGCTGCGACTACTTTAACTTGTAACCAATCCTGTACTACAGATGAACAATGTTCATCCGCCAACTCTGCCTGGACTTGCGACGACACTTCAAATAAATGTAGATTAGCCACAAATCCAACTTCAATAACCTGCCAAGAAGCAGTTGCTTCATCCTGCGATGAAATGACAAGTTCTACTAGCTGTAATGCAAACGGTTGCGTCTGGTTCGAGTGCATGATGGCATGCCATCCAGAAGGAGTAACTCTTGAGCAAGGCGGCTGCGATGCTGAGTGCACCGAAGTCTATTGTGAAAATGGTACGCCACCTGGACAAATTTGTAACTCTACTTGCACCGTTGATAGTCAGTGCAGTAATACTAATGCAGGTTGGACATGTGATGAAACTACAAGTAAATGTAGATTAGCCTCAAATTTAACATCTACAACCTGTGAAGCTGCTGTAGTTGAGGATTTAGCCTGTAATGACAGCTGTACAACTAATACAGAGTGTTCTAGTGTCAATTCTTCCTGGACTTGCGATGCAACCTCTGATAAATGTAGGCTAGCTTCTAATCCAACATCGACAACTTGTGCTGCTCCTGTAGTTGAGGATTTAGCCTGCAATGACAGCTGCGCAACTAATGCAGAGTGTTCAAGTGTCAATTCTGCCTGGACTTGTGACGCAACTTCCGACAAATGTAGATTGACTTCTAATCCAACATCGACAACTTGTGAAGCTGTAGTAGGCGTAAACTGTAATGTTGCTTGTACGAGTGATCTTCAATGCACCACTACTAATGCTGGTTGGACTTGTGACGCAACTTCCGACAAATGTAGACTTGCTTCTAATCCAACATCAACTACTTGTGAGGTTGCCGCAGGAGATTTAGATTGTAATGATTCATGTACCTCAGACACTGATTGCTCGAGTGTAAACGCTGGTTGGACTTGTGATGCAACTTCTGACAAATGTAGATTAGCTTCTAATCCATCGTCCACCAATTGTTCTGCTGCCGCATCAAGTCCTACACCTACCCCAAGTCCTACGCCAACGCCTACGCCAAGTCCAACACCTACTCCTACCTCAGAACCTGGCTGCAACGAGACTTGTATCAGCAACGCAGATTGTTCAAACAACAATCACATCTGTGTGACAACTGCGGATGGCTCTAATAAATGTAGACTAGAAACTTCCACCAACTCCACAGACTGCACACTTGCCGGATCTGAAACAACACAACCAACCCTTCCTCCAGAGCTTCCTGCTACTGGCCCTGAAGACTGGTTACTATGGCTAAAGGCTGGTTTAACAACCCTAGGAATTGGAGTTGCTCTCTTCCTACTACTATAAAAATTTACAAAAATAACTAAAAAAGCCCAGCATATAGCAGGGCTTTTTAATATGTGAGTCGAGAGGGACTCGAACCCCCGACCAGTAAGGTATAAGCTTACCGCTCTACCAACTGAGCTATCGACTCTTTATCACAAAACTTATTATATAACACAAAAACTCAACATCAATCTTAAATGATATAATCTTTAGTGGAAAGAAAGAGTTAAAATGAAAAAAATGATCAGTAATATATTAAAAACAATTAAAAAAAGATGGAAAATTTCCAGCGTAATAGCAATAATCTTGATATTAGCGATTATTTCTATTTCTAAATCAAATGCAGCAAAAAATAACGAAAAGCTAGTTTTTGAGAACCCAAACCGACAAACTATTAATAAAACTTTAGAAGTTTCAGGACACGTTGATGCCAAAGAAAAAGCTAGACTAAGATTTGCTGCTGGAGGAAAAGTTGTTTATTTAGGCGCTAAAGAAGGCGAAAAAGTTAAAAAATGGCAAACAATCGCAACAATTGATGGCGCTGCATTAGCAAAAAGTCTCCAAAAAGATCTTAATTTATACATGAAAGAAAGATGGGATTGGGAAAATACTGTCGATAGTATTAAAGATAAGCCACTAGAAACTACCGAGCAAAGAGAAGTCGACAAAAATCAATGGGACTTAAACAACACTGTAATTGATGTTGAAATTCAGGACATTGCCATCAAAAATACAGCTATTTATGCTCCATTTGAAGGCATTCTAACAAGTTCGCCAACCGCAGTAACTGGAATACAATTATTAGCTTCAGATTATTTTGAAATTGTTAACCCAGAGTCTTTAATTTTTAGAGCAGCGGTTGATGAATCTGATATTTCTTTCATTTCTGAAGGTCAAGAAGCCAAACTGGTTTTGGATGCATTTCCAGATGAAACAATATCAACAACCGTCAATTATGTTTCCTACACAAGTACAGAAACAAGTAGTGGCACTGCTTTTACAATCGAATTTCCACTTAATCAATTAGCAAATGGAAACATGCTAAGAATTGGAATGAATGGTGACATCAATATTTTATTAGAAACAAAAGAAAATATATTAACTGTTCCAACAATTTCAATTACTCAAAGAGATAACAAAAACTACGTCAGTGTTAAAACCGGCGAAAATCAATCTGAGGAAAGAGAAATACAAATTGGATTGGAGACAGATGATTTGATTGAAGTAACTTCTGGCTTGAGTGAATCTGACGAAATAGTTGTTCCACAACAATAAAAGCATGTTAAAACTATCAAAAGTTTCAAAAAACTACCAATTAGGAGATAACCTAATAAAAGCGCTCAATAATGTTAGTGTTGAAATTGAAGAAGGAGAATTTATATCCATAATGGGACCTTCTGGATCAGGTAAATCAACATTTCTTCAGGTTGCCAGCATGTTAGCTGAACCAACCAGCGGCCAAATTTATCTCAAAGACAAAGAAGTTGGCCAATACAATGAAATAGAAAGGTCAAAACTGAGAAATAAAGAAATTGGCTTTATTTTTCAGCAATTCAACTTATTAGCTAGAACTTCTTCACTCGACAATGTTTGTCTTCCTCTAGTTTATGCCGGAGTTAAACATTCTGAACAAGTTAGAAGAGCAAAAGAAATTTTAGAAAAAGTTGGCTTAGGAGATAGATTGAGTAACTCCCCTGCTCAGCTTTCAGGAGGCCAACAACAAAGAGTGGCCATAGCTAGAGCATTAATTAATAATCCTTCAATTATTTTTGCTGATGAACCAACTGGAAATTTAGATTCTAAATCTGGCGATGAAATTATGGATATTCTGATGAGATTAAATAAAGAAGGTAAGACAATTGTGATGGTTACTCATGAAGAGGATATTGCTCAATTTGCCAAAAGACAAATTGTTTTTAAGGATGGTCAGATTATTAAAGATTCTAAAACCAAGAAAATCAAAAAGAAATAATGTTAAATACATTTAAAATTGCGATCAAAGCAATTCTAGTCAATAAATATCGAGCATTTCTAACAATGTTGGGAGTCATAATCGGTGTTGGCTCAGTGGTAATGCTAACCGCCATCGGTACTGGACTGCAAGCATATATTTCCGAACAGTTTGATGAGTTAGGTGCAAATACAGTTTTAGTTTTTCCTGGAGATCCATTTGGTGAAAATGGTGGATTTAACAGAGAAAATCAACTTAATGCACTTGCAAATAGTAAAATTGAGATGGAAGATGTCAAAGATATTGAAAAAATTAAAGAATTTGTTGATATTGCGGTGCCTTTTAACAGTCAAACTGACAATATTTCTTATAGAGATCAAGATAAATCGGTCACAGTAATCGGCTCAACTGAACAATATCTCGCGGCTCAACCTAGCACAAAAGTTGCAAAAGGCAGATTCTTTAATAAAAATGAAAATGACTCCAAGAAAAAAGTAGTTTCGATTGGACACACTGTTGCCGAAGAATTATTTGGTGATATTGACCCAATTGGTAAAAAAGTAAAAATTGGCAATCAAACTTTCACTGTTATTGGTGTCCAAGAGGAAGCCGGTGGTACATTTGGAGGACCAAGTTTAGACACATATATTTATATTCCTCTAGAAACTATGTTTAAACAATACGATACAAAAAAAATTGTTGAAATAGTTGTTAAAACTAAAAGTGCAGAAAATATACCAGAAAGTATTGCCGCAATCGAAAAACAATTGGCTAAAAAGTATGAAAAAGACGAATTTTCCGTTTTTGATCAATCTGAAATTTTAGACACAATCAACCAAATATTAGGAGTTTTGACAATCGCCCTTGGGGGAATTTCTAGTATATCCCTCTTGGTTGGCGGTATTGGTATTATGAATATAATGCTCGTTTCAGTGACTGAAAGAACTAGAGAGATTGGTCTGAGAAAAGCACTTGGTGCCACTCCAAACATAATCTTATTACAATTCTTGATTGAGGCAGCTGTTTTATCAATTCTAGGAGGTTTGATTGGCCTATTAATCGCCTTTTTGGGAACTTTGGCTATCCAAATCTACTTCCCAGCAAAAATTACCTTACAAGCTGTGATTCTCGCTTTTGGAGTTTCCACCGTAGTTGGATTAGTGTTTGGCGCAGCACCAGCTAGAAGGGCCTCTAAACTCTCTCCTATCGAGGCACTCAGGTACGAGTAGTGAATCTTCAAACAAGAGCAACAATTCAGAAATATTTATTTTACAAATTGGCATATTATTTCCTTAGATAAGTGGTTCGTAATAATATTAAAATGCAATCATTAGAAGCTTTGCTTCGTAGAGAGTATTTTGAATATATTACAGATAATCAATTAAGCATGTATACTAAAATTATGAGAATTTTAAAAAATAAATTTGTCTTAATATTATTGCTTATTGGAGCAATTGCAGCTTTTTATTATTTTGGTGATTCTCAAAAAGTAACTCAATCTGCCCTAGAATCTCTCGAAAAAACGCCTCTAAGTGGACTGAGCCAAAAACTACAAGAAGCCAACTCAAAAAAAAGTAATTTCAATTTAGACGATACAATTGAGAGTGCTGGAGCAGAATTTTCTCAATTATCATCCAAAACTTTAGAGGTAAAAGATCATGTGGGCAACATACTTGGCGCCTCAAAAATGTTAGAATCTCCAATCGAAGCCACTCAAGATTCAAAACCACTTCATGAAAAAACCCTAGAATACGGACAGTATATTTACTGCAAATCTGTTGTGAAGGATTACGAGGAAGTTAATAATCTATAATTGACTAAATTAGCTTGTAAATAAATATTTGTGTAAGCAAGCCTATTGAAGCGTGATTTATAATTATTTTTAAATCAGCGAAATCGAGCTTGCGCCAAAAATATTTATTTACAAATTACTTCTACTTTGAATTTCAGCCTGAACAACATCAACATTTTTACCATATTTAAGTCTTGATAGCTCTTTGATCATTTCTGCCTGTTTTGGATTCATTCTAGCCTTGATATCATCCATATCTTTTTCAAGTGACATACTAAAAGGTGGCACTGGTTCGTTTTTAACAATGGTTTTGATATAGACGTGATATTTTTCAATGTTAACTAAGTCTCCCTCATTAAATATTGGAGCATATTCATGTTGTAAAAAGTTTGCATCAGGCACACCGACTCTAAATGAGACCATGGTTCCAACGTTACCAAAAACAGCATTTTTAACTTCTTCATCGATCTGACTTACAAACTGGTTAGCGACGATAAGATTCAAACGATACTTACGAGCCTCTGACAAAATAACTGCAAAGTCTTCAGTTGCATAGTTTTGAAACTCATCAACATACAAAAAGAAGTCTTTTCTTTGATCCATTGGTATATCTTGTCTACTCATTGCAGCGGTCAAAACTTTAGGAACCAAAATTAGTCCCAAAAATTTAGCATCTTCTTCTCCCAAAACACCTTTTGAAAGATTACACAAAATAATTTTCTGCTCGTCCATGGCTTTTCTGAAATTAAATGAACTTTCTGGTTGGCCAATAATATTTCTCATTGTTTTATTGGTAATAAAACGACCAAACTTAGAAACGATATAGTCCAAAACCTCAGATTTATGAAAATCAGAAGTCTGGGCAATTTGGTCAGTCCAGTATCTTTTGACCACCGGGTCTTTTACCAATGGCAACATTTCATCAAGATATTTCGTATCAGTCATAATACGAACTAACTCAATAAAAGTACTGCCCTTTTTATACATAATCGTAAGCATGGCATTTCTAATAGCATGCTCAAATCTTGGACCAATAATTCCAGTTCTATGCGGATCGTAAAGCTTGTACATCAAGCCGATAATAGAACCAACCACAAAATGTCGTTGCTCTTCAGTGTCAGCCTCCATCATATTTAAACCAATTGGTCTAGTTAAATCTGAAGGGTTGAAATAAATAACGTCGTCAGCTCTTTCTGGAGGCATTAGTTCCAAAATATCCTCAATAAATTCTCCATGTGGGTCAATTGCACAAACACCTTTTCCTGCCTCAATATCCTGAAGAATCATTTCTTTTAGAAACTCAGATTTTCCTGTACCAGTCTTTCCAATGATATACATGTGTCTTCTTCTATCATCGTCTCCGATATGAACTTCTCTAGACTCACCTCTATAATTGGATTTTCCTAATAACAAACCTGTTTTTGGAATATTATGTGGAGCTGGTGCATTTTTTGCGTTCAGATAACGAATATGATGAGTTTCTATTGTCTTATTTGGTAAATGAAAAATAGTAGACAACTCTTCTGAATTTAAAATGAAAGTCCCATTACCAAATATTGGCATATATCGATAAATAAAATCGATCATAAAAAGCTGCTTCAACCAGATTATTCTTGGTTTTTTGAATGAATTGTAAGCTGAAGAAAATTGAGCGAATGCTCCGACAATATTATTTAAATGCGAGTCTGCCGTGTACTCATTCTGGGCAGAGACAACTATTCTAATAGAAACATTGAACCCTGGCTTTTCAATTTTCTGAGTAATCATCTCCATTTCTTTTGGATCATTTGAATATGAAGCATGTTTTGGATCAGCTTCTCTTTTCTTCTGTGCTGAAATGTATGATCTAGCTCTAGATTGCCAGCTTTTTGATTCTGGTTGAAGCAAAATCTGAATGATTGCTCCCTCTCCTGGGCCCATTTTTGAAAGTGCGGAAGTAATCAAAGATAAGCCATCTGTTGGCAAATCTTTATACACTTTTATTGGTAAGAATGATGATCTGTCTAATTTTAAAGATGTAAAAGCAACTTTACCTTTTTTACTAAAAATATTTATCTCATCTGTTTCCTTAATATCAGCATTTGGATAAGCTCCGTGAATCTGTTTTTCAACTAAATCTCTAATTCTACGTGGACAGTTCATGTAAAATGATATTTCTTCTTGAAGCGCCACGAGTTCGAACGAAAATAGATCCTCTGCTTGAGTCCAAGCAAAAAATCCAGTTTTTTTCAGGGTATAAAGTGAGGCGAATAATTGTTCTGCAGCATCAATTTTAGTTTCATTATCTTTTGGAACTCTAACAAGCAAAGTAACAAATTCCAAAGCAACTTTTTCTCTATTTCTATGTTTAAACCATTGAAAAAACATATAAATAAAGACAATAAAGATTGATAAAAGCATCAGCGCCAACATTGCGGTTGTAACTATTGAAGCTAATTCTGATGCAAAATCCATCTCTTTCATTGAGTTTCTTTCCTATATATTGCTTTTCCCGCAAATAATTTAACCACTTTATGACTCCACTCCACCAGCCACCTCAGACTAAATATTGGACTTTTTTTCTCACCTTCTTTTTCTTCTTCCTCAGTAATTGGCAAAACTACTACAGGAGTGGATGGATAGCTTGCCTTTACAGTTTCTACAGTTCCGTCAGCAATTACAATTTCATCTGGAGCTTGATCCTGATTTTCTTCAACTCGATGCAAAAAACTTTCCACTTCTACTGGAATTTCTGGCAATTTCTCTACCTCCACAGCCTGGACGCCACCAGCAATATCAATTGAAGCAGATTCAGTCGATGACGTGGGAACTTGTTTTTCTTTAAATGTTCCAACTGGGTTTGCAGGATTTAGAGTGTCTGTTGATTTTTTAATTGCACTGGTAAATGACTGTGGTGCAACCGAGCCAATTTCCTCAAGAACTTCGCCAAATGTGGCTAGGTCGCCTGAA
Organism: Candidatus Woesebacteria bacterium; assembly: GCA_017999345.1. Taxonomy (GTDB): domain Bacteria; phylum Patescibacteriota; class Microgenomatia; order UBA1400; family PJMF01; genus VFLK01. Next base: position 1,552 of record JAGNLY010000003.1, on the reverse strand, counting down.
TTTTCATCCAAATCAGCCTGGGTGGAGTCATCAGAAGTAGTGGAACTACTAGAAACGCTGGAAGCACTAGAAACACTTGCACCACCCAAGTTTTGCGTCGTTACAGCATTTGGATCTTGAAAATCTGATTGTGGTTGAGCAGTGTCGGTCATATTATCTTACATATAATAATATCATTTATTTGAACATAACCACATTACCTAGTTCTATCTGATATTTCTCAATATCTCCTGCATTTAATTCCAAAACTTTATCAACGGCAAAATTAACTGTAATTAACTCAATCTCATCCTCTTTGGCATTCGGCTTTGGTTTGCTGACATTTTTGTTAATACCCACCACTTTATTGCCATTAATCCATACAAAATCCAAATTAAATTTCATGTCATACATCCAAAAAACTTTCCCGTTGCTTAATGGAAAAATAAATAACAGACCGTCACTTCCAATTTCTTCTCTGCCACTAAGACCTTGCTTTATGCTCTGTTGAGTATTTGCAACTTCGACATTTAAATTTACCACTTTATTTTTAGTTGAAGTAATTATTTCATCAGAATCATAATTTTCAGAATCACCAATGACAATATTCACTTTTTCGCCATCCAAATAGCTGCTCAATCTACCTTTTTGCTCATTTAATTTATCAAGTTTAAACATAATTAATATCACCACTACAAAAAAAATAAATATATTTACAAATTTCTGTCTAAGTTTATTCTTAAGCCAAAACGATAAAGAAACAAGTAGAGTTAATAAAATTATTGCTTGATTAACTCCAATATTTGTACCACTAATCATTGATTTATCTAGTCTTATAAAATCTAGTAAAAATCTCACAACAGAATAATAGCTCACATAAATTAAAAATAGCTTTCCTGTGCCAATTTTTGGAAGTTTGTTTTTTGAATTTAAAATAGAAATAACCAAAGCAAAAAAAGTCATTAAAATCATCTCATAAAGAAATATTGGATGATAATATTCGATGTTTTCAAATCCAGAAATTCTATGTGCAGGATCTATATAAATTTTAAAAAAAGATAAAAATGAGTCACTTGCAGGAATTCCATATAATTCCTGATTAAAATAATTTCCCAGCCGTCCAATTACTTGCCCAATCGGTATTCCAAAAACCGCAAGATCAATAAACTCCAAAAAATTTATTTTATTAGTATATTTTTTATTTTTATCTACTTTCAAAGATAAATACGCTCCAAAGATTGCTCCAAAAATTGCTCCAAAAATACTTAATCCTCCTTTCCATATGTATAACGCTTCAATTAAATTGTCTTCATACAAATTAAAGTCAGTCAAAACATGCCAAAGCCGTGCTCCAAAAACTCCAAACACAAAACTATAAAATATTATTTTCCAAAATAATTCTTGAGAATAATTAAATTTTTTGTATTGTTTTTCAACTAAAGAAATGGTGGTAATAATCGCCAATCCCAAAATAAATCCATACAGATTAAAGTTAATAAACATAAAGTTTATCTCCCCAAAAAGAAAGTAAACAAAATAAAAACAAATGTGAACAAGCAAAAACCAGAAACAA
>JAGNLY010000002.1:0-84240 GCA_017999345.1 Candidatus Woesebacteria bacterium | reverse complement strand
CATTTTTTTCATCTTTTCTAATATCTCTTGTGGTGGCTGTGACGGCTTTGAATAAAAAGTTTGGTTTGATTGTTTGGATTTTCTCTCTGACTGCATCTTTACCACCGGCTGAAATTCCAGACATTAGAAGCATGATTTTTTTATGTTTTCCTAAGTTTTTTTCTAAGGTGGCTAATTTTTTGGTAGAGATCCACATTTCTGAATTGTTTTTAAGTGGTTCAAATTTTTTGTATTTTGGAAAAATTTTTGCAAGCTCGTCGGGTTGAAGTTTAGGGTCTAAACCAAGTAGTTTTTGCAGAGGTGTTTGGTTTTTTTCTATTTTAGTGCTGTTCACAAAATAGAGTATATCAGGATATTAAAATGTTGTGTGTTTTAATATATTTAGTTTTTTTAAATATAAAGAAAATATGATATAAATAGGTAAAGATATAGAATATAAAAATGTTTGACCCACAGAAAACTCTCATTATTACTGACTTTGATGGAACGTTATCAAAAAGATATATTGATGGTAAGCCAGTTGTGTTTATGATGCAAATTTTGGAAGAACATCAAGATTTGTCTCCTGATTTTTCTATTAAGATCTCTAAATTAAGAGAGAAATATTATCCTTACGAAATCAACCCTAGCCTAGATGAGAATACTAGAGATCAAAAAATTATGGAGTGGTGGCAAGCCTGTTTTAATGTGATGGAAGAAATGAATCTAACCAAAGAGATTCTTACTAAAGTGGCCAGAGATCCGAAACTTGAACTGCGTGATAAAGTAAGCGATTTTTTAATTTTTGCCAAAGAAAAAAAGATTCCCGTGGTTATAAACTCTTCTGCTGGTATTGCTAGCGTCGTTATCCCAATCATGCTCGAAGATCGCCATTTATTTAGTGAAAATATTAAAATTGTTGCAAATGATTTTATATTTGATGAGGCTGGTAAATTTATTGGTGTTGATGGGCCAATTATTACCGCTGTTAATAAAAATGGTCATATGCTTATCAAAAAAGGAGTTTACAGACAAGGTGATAAAAGTCAGTGTTTGTTAATAGGTGATGGTTTTGGTGATGCAAAAATGGCGGACGGATTATCTTTTGATAAACTTTATAAAGTTGTTTTTGCAGAAAAGAATTTGGATGAATTTAGAAGTAGATTCGATGAGGTTCTAGACATTAATGCAGATTTTTCCAGAATAATCGAGCTATTTGATTAGGTTTTTTGTGCCCCCGCCGAGAATCTACGATTCGCCAATTTATATTACTGTATGATGGCTCACTTGAATTAGGAGGGTGCTCAGTCTCACTTCATTCAACGAAGCACTATTCTATTGATGATCGTGGCGGCGGGGTATCTACATTGGCGTGTGCGGATGGAGGGGTTTGGGGAGGAAATCTGCTCGCATCAAAAAAAACACTGTGTGGAAATTAATAATCATAGATGCTAAATTGTATCAATGAACTTTAAAGGCGAGCAATATTTACTTGAAAAAGATAGAACTCTTCATCAAAAAGGTGAAGTAAAGTTTCTGCAAAATCGTAAGATTGTTAGTGGTGGTGATGTACATACAAAACCGATTGATAAAATTGCGGATTGGTTAGATACTCTTGAACAAACTCACCTTAATCATCAACCAGAAAATCCTATTGTTTTGGATCGAATAAAAAAATATTATCATAAAGTTTATATCCATCCGTATCAGAATGAAATTACTCTGGGTGCTGCCAGAGTGGAAGGGCGGGCAGCTAGACAACTCGGATATGGGGATATTCGTTACGAAGGGGATGCCTTGGATGAAAGACGTCAAATAGCAGTAGAAGACTTAGAAAAATCTTTGGATTTGTGGGTTGATTATCTATCAAACCCAAGCGAACCATATCCAACATGGTTTAGATACTACGTTTTTACAAATGTGACAAAGATGGGTAGTTATGACTTTGATAAACAGGAATTTAGAAAAAGAGGCAAGGACACATTCTTTCCTTTCCCTGATATCGATAGAAGTGCATTGGGATACATTCGTGATTTAATCGAATGCTCAAAAGATAGCACTTTACTTGAAAACTATAGGAATGCTCAGTCGAATCCTGAAGGCGCAAATACTCCTTCTGATTTACTTTTAACTCGTGAATACGCTTTGGCTTTTGCCAATAAATCATTCCCAGATCAATATGCCGAAGCTATAAAATCTAGAGGAGAAATCACACCAAAAATGCGAGAAGAAACTAAGGGGACGTGGAAATCTTTCTCACAAGGTACGAGTCCAGACGCTTTATGGGCCTCACTCCAAAACAAAGGAGTTCCTTGGTGTACTCGAGGATATGCTACAGCAAGAACTCAGCTTGAGGGAGGAGATTTTCACGTATATTACACAATTGATAAGCAAGGAATGCCATTAATACCTAGAATAGCTATTAGAATGGATCATGACAGAATTACGGGTCACGACAGAATTGGTGAGGTCCGAGGAGTAGCTGACAACAGTCAAAATCTCGAGAAAAACATGATTGACATAGCTGCTGACAGAATCCAGGAGTTGCCCGGTGCAGAGATGTATTTAAAAGCTACTCAAGATATGAAAAGACTTACCGCAATCGAAAACATAATAATGGAAAATGGTGAACTTAGTAAAGATGACTTAAAGTTTTTGTACGAGATTGATCAGGAAATAGACGGATTTGGATATGATGGAAAAGATCCGAGGATTTTTGAACTTCAATCTGCAAGAAAAGAGTCAATTAGGGAGGATTTTGCAAAAATATATGAAGTGGACATTAGTGAAGTTGTAATGGAATCTAAAGAAATTAACGAAAACACTGTTATATGCTTGGATGTGAAAAGAGTTGATATTAAAAATTTATCCAGAAAATCTACTAAGCTTAAAGTCCTACGAGGAGGAATAAATGGAAGAATCACAGAAAACTCACGAGCAGTGTTAGAAAACTTAAGAGTTATTGACGGGTATAAAGCAATTTCATTTTTTATTAATCGACTTACACAAAATTATGAAGATTCTGCAATACTCAGTGACGAATATTTAGCTAAAGTTTCTCAAGGTTTAGAAGCTGAGCCAGAAATATCTAACATTGAGACTTCATTATTAATTGAACTTGCAATTACCTCTTGCCAAAATTCGGGCGATGAATCTCTCAAAGATTTCATGCAACACTTATTTTGTCAAAACAAATCTGAAACAGGTCGAGACATATCTGAATCTGATTACTTTTATATGAATTTATTACCTCAAACAAAAAGCAAAATATTTGAAATTATTCAAGCAGAGAATAGTTTAGACCTTTGCACACCGTTGTACATTTATATATTAAACTCTGAAAGAGTTATATCTGATGATTGCAATACGATATTAAGTATCCTAAAAAACGCACCTCAAGAAGTTAAAGAAAAACTTCCAATTTCTAAATCTGATTCTAGTCGAAAATTGGTCAAGAACCTAAATCGATTCCCAGATATTGTGGAGTTTATAGTGGATCAAAATATTACTTCGGGAATTGAATATTTAGAGATTAACCACATTTTTCTTAAAGGAAGGTCTCAAGATATCTACAGTGAATACTTTCAAAGAGATATTAATGAAGATATGTTGTTGGGAAAAAATACACTAAGTCAAATATAATTTTACAATTTGCTAATATAAACCTATAGAGTTTGCGCTTTTTTTGGCATGAGCAGATTTCCTCCCCAAACCACTCCATCCGCCCATGCCAACGTAGATGCCCCACCGCCGTTATAATAAAATGATCATCACAGCCAGTTAAAGTCTTCTCCCAATCGAAACCAGTTTCACTTCGTTCAACGAAGCACTATTCTATCGACAGGAATATAAAATATAAAAAATACACCTCGCGGTGCATTTATTATATTTTATGTGCCCCCGCCGAGAATCGAACTTGGAATTAGCGCTTAGGAGGCACTTGTTATATCCATTTAACTACAGGAGCTTATGAGTATTCTACCAAATAAATTTTAAAAATGACCAAACGCCAGAGTAATTACTTCTTCAACTCAATTGCGTATAAATTACTTGGTGCGTCAGGACTGAAGCTAGTTAGAATGACGATGCGATCGCCGTTTGGCCAAGGATAAATAAACTCACCAACGAATGGGCCAGAATAAATGCTTGTTTGATTGGTGGTGTCATATTCCATAATTTTAATGTTGCTATTTTCTATGTAAATCAAGTGTTTTGAATCTGGAAACCACTGTAAAGTGTCTGCTAAGAGGGAACTATGATAGATATTAAATTTATTGGCAGTCTCTGCTGATTGGCTGGCCTGCAAACTAACAAAAGCACTTGGCGAGGCATTTATTAGAGGAGAATTTTTGTCTAATAGATCAAGTGCAAGTAACTTTTTGGCGATAGAGTTTTCTGCTGATTCGCCTTGTTTTTCAGTACCAACTCTAAAGTTTTTGTCTTCTTCTCGATCATAGACATAAATTCCTCCAGCAACTAAATTTCTTTCTTCTGGTTGAGAGCTAGTAACTGGGACAGATGGAGTTAGTGTTGGAATAGTAAATTCTTTAGTAGCTGTGTATAAAAGTCTTTTTTTGTCAGGTGAAACATAAGTATTTTTTGCACTCTGAGTTGCAAAATTCACAATTTCTTCAGGAAATTTTGCAAAATTTTCTCTTTCTCTTAAATACATTTCCTGTTCCCATTCTGATAAAATTTGTTTTTTTCTGTAGGAAATATCTTGCAAAGTTTCAAGATCATTCATGGTCGAAATATTTAGCAAAACTTCGATATTTTCAGAAATTAGAATAACCTCACTACTGTCTGGAGACCAAATAAATTTTGCATTTTTTAGATCATGCATGGATGAGTCATTGGCAATTTGTTTTGCTTCTTTTTGGAATGAAAGTGGGTTATTCACTAATTCAAGTAAGTAGAGACCATTTTTTCTATCTGAAGAATTCGAATCAGAATAAAAAATAATTTTTTGTCCATCTGGGGAAGGTGATAAGTTGCTTGCGCCTGAAAATGTTAGAGTACTTAGGCTTGGTGCTTTGGGAAATAATGTTGCATTGGTCTGGACAACTAGCTCTTTTTCAATTTTTATATTTTTGGTCCATGAAGTATAGCCATCTTTTTCAATTTTGACGTTGTATTGTCCTGGTTCAAGATAAACTGTATCATCAGTTACGGTAATAAGTTTGTCATCAATCAAAAGTTCTGCCGCAGTTGGAAATGAGTTAGCAGCTAAAAGACCTGTTCCTTGTATAAAACCTTCAGGAGTTACTCTAAAACCACCCTTTGCGTACTGAATGGCGATTGCGGTCCCAACTATAATTACAATTGCAGATAATAGCGTGTAAACGAAACGTTTATTGACCTGAGACTTCATAACTGTATTATATAGCTAAGTTACAAAAGAATCTAAATGAAAATACCTTTTCTATCAAAAATAAATAAAAAAATTGGCCTGGATTTGGGCAGTAAAACAACCAGAGTCTGGGTGGAAGGCAAGGGAGTGGTTTTCGAGGAATCGACATGCATGGCAGTTGATACTTTGAAAGGCTTTGAGGCAAATGATAAAAATGTTATTGCTGTTGGTAATGAAGCATTAGAAATGGACGGTAGAGTGAGTGATCACATTAAGATAATTTATCCAGTTAAAAATGGTGAAATTTATGATGATAATGCGATTAAAATTTATTTAAAAATTATTTTAAACAAGTGGGTTGGCTCAACATTTATGTTCAATCCAATTATTATGGTAAGTGTTCCTGCGTCTTCAAGTCAGGCTGATAGAGAAATTGTTACAGAAATAATTTATCGTTTGGGAGCAGCTGAGGTTTATACAATTGCGCAACCATTGGCAGCTAGTATTGGATCAGGAGTCCCGATTGCAGATGCTTCTGGAAGTTTTTTTCTTCATATGGGTGAGGGAGTGGTTGAAGGCGTGGTGATTTCTTTGGGAAGTATCATTGTATTATCTGCCACCGACTCTGGAGGAAAATTTTTTTCTGACAGACTAAAATTTTTCATTAAAGAAAATTTTTCGTTAAATATAAGTAATTCCGTTTCTGAAGATATTATTAAATCGATAGTTTCTGCAAATAAGAAAAACATTCGTGAAAAAATGGTGGGTGGTCAAGACAGCAAAACTGAAAATCCCAAAGAAATTGTCATCAACTCAAATGATTTGATGTTTGAAACAATTTATCTTATGAATAAAACTGAAGAATTATTAAGAAACCTTTTGTCAAAAATGCCTCCAGAACTTACCGTAGATATAATTGATAAAGGTTTATTGATTTCAGGAGGTTTGGCAAATATCGCAAACATAGAAGATTATTTTGTTGAAAAGTTGGGAATTCCAGTCACGGTCGTTGATAATCCAGAGAGAGTGGTGATCGATGGAATTGGCACTGCACTCGAACATTTGGATTTATTCAAAAAAAGTCTTGGTTACAGTGACTAATAGTTTAAGATCGGCTAATTTTTTTCCGAGACAGCACTTTGAGATTATCCAACAAATTTTTTAAATTGATTTCCTCTGTCTTGATAGTCTATAAAATGTCCAAAACTTGCGGCAGCTGGACTTAATAAAACAACATCGCCACTTTCTGCAACAGATTTTGCAGTTTCAACAGCTTCTTGCATGTTTTGAGCAAAAGAATGTTTGATATTTTTGTTTAAACTTTTAGCAATTGTTTCACCAGTGTCTGGCAAAAGTATAAGGTGTTTTATATTGCTAATATTAAGTTTATCTGTAAGTTCTTTATAGTCTAGGTTTCGATTGTAGCCACCAACAACTAGAATTATTGGCTGATTATTAAAACTATCTATGGCGGCAATGCAAGATTTTGGAGTGGTTGAAAGTGAATCGTTAATATAAGTTACACCATTAATTTTTGCCACAATTTCCAACCTGTGTGGCAATGGAGCAAAAGTTTTTAGCGACTCAGCTATTTTATTTGTGTCACAACCAATTTCTTTTGCAATAATTATGCTAGGAATTGTATTTAGAATATTATGTTTTCCAATTACATTAAGTTCTTTGGTATCAATAATTTGTTCTTGATTATATGTAATGAAGTTATCGGAAACGTTTGTTTCAAAGCTAAAATTAATCTGTTTAGCTTTTCCCATATTTGCAAGTTTAGTAGGAATTTCTTGTTGATTGTCAAAAATTACTAAATCGCTATGAGTTTGAAGCTTGGAAATTTGTGATTTTGCCTCCACATATTCATCAAAATTTTTATAATAGTCTAAATGCTCAGGAGAAATGTCCAAAATAACAGATATATTTGGACTATGTTTAAGAATACTTAGTTGGTGAGATGACATTTCTAAAACTACAATTATTTGTTTATTTCCCAAATCTGCATTCTCTATTAAAGCAATAATTTCATTCCACAAAAGAAGGGGAGGTTTACCAATGTTTCCAGCCAAAAACGCATGAAAACCACATTCTTTGAGAACATGATAAATTGTGGAAGTTGTAGTGCTTTTGCCTTTTGTTCCAGTTATGCCAACAGTTTTTATTTTTGCGCCAAATTTTAATTTTAAATTTTCTATTAGTTCAAAAAAAATGTTTGTATTTGATTCAAATGAGTTAGCAATTTGTTGTGCTTCAATCATTAATTGGCTTTGTGGTGATATTCCAGGTGATTTGATTATTAGAACGTCATTTTTTGAAATATAGCCACCGTCTTCTTTTAAGATATTTTTAAAGCTGGTTTCAAACTCAAGATTTTTGTCATTTTCTTTTATTTTTTGCCATGACGAATCTAGATTTTCAAGAGTTTTTTCATCAATTAAGGTTAATTTCTTTTCTGGAAAATATTGTCTGAGAAATTGATAGGAAGACAAGCCCTCTCTTCCTAATCCAAAAATAATTATATCTTTTGCTTCAAATTTATTAGAAATTAATTCTGAGTAATTATTTGACATATTCTTTTAAAATTTCTGCTATCGCTACTGGTACAGAATTTTCATCATTCCAAGCATTTAAAATAAGATTTGTTCTATTCTCTAAGTCATTTTGATTTTTCATGAACTCATTGTTGATAATTTCCAAGAGAAGAGGTAATTTTTGGCCACTTTTTTGATATTTCTTGATTGAAAGATAAAAAGCAACAATTGATTCTTCATGAGTTCCAACGCAGTCAAGAGGTTTTTTGGCACCAATGCCGATTAATTCTTGAGCAATTGGCCAGAGTTTTTCGTCTTCGAACATGTTTTTATCAAAATATGAAATTATTTTTTCATCACTAAGGAAAGGGAACAAAATTATGTAGGCAAATAGGCATTTTGAGCATTCGCCACACCAAGAGTTAGTTTTTTGACCTCTATTGCAGCTTCTAAAAATTGGATGGAATTTTTCCATTTCTGATGTAGATTCTGTCTTGCCAGAAAAAATCTGAGCTATTTGCAACTCAAATAGTGGTCTTAGAAATGAAAAATAAAACGGAGCTTGATCGTCAAAGTATTTTTTTATATAGTTTTGAAAATCTTCTTCAAATTCGAAGGTTTTTGAGTATTGATGATTAATTTGTTGGCCAAGAAACTCGACATTTCCCTCATTAGAGCTTCTTTCATTTGAAATTGCTATGTGAGTATATCCAAAAAGATCAGCTGAAAATACGCTGGTAAAAGCAAAGAGAGCAGAAATTGGCACATGTCCGTTTAAATATCCTTGATTATTAAGTTCAATAATTTTTGGATCAAGATTTCTCTCAACATTAATGTTGTTATTGATATTTTTAGCTCTAATTAGATCGATGGCAGCAGGTGTGGGATTAATGGTAAAAGTTCCAACATCATCGTTGTGATTGCCTAAAATTTCTAATGTCACAGCAGAGTCTTTACCACCCCCAACTGGAATGAGGATTTTTTCTTTGGTTGCTTGAAGTTCCGTTAAAGTGGAAGTGAATGGTTCAAGAGGTATGGCAAGCGACTCAACGTCGGTCGACTGTGGTTCCAAAGTGGAAACTAGTGGTTTGTCGGCCGTGCTCTCATTTAATAAATCGGAGCCTTCATCACTAAATGTGCAACTTATTTTTACAAAATCTTCCTGAGTAAAATCAATATTGTTGACGAAGAAAAACTCACCCATACCTTTGATTAGAAGTTTTTTCCACCAGATTATTTGTTCATCACTCAAATTTCCAGCTTTAATTTCAATTACAGGCGAAGTTGTGCTTTTCCAATAGCTGAGCATTTCAGCTAAGCCGATGTTAAAAACATAATTGTTGATTTTTTTTGAACCAAGCGAGCTAATCATTGTTTGATTAACATTCTTTATGATTAGGGTAGGGGAAAAACTAATATCTGGCTCAATTTTGTACTTAAAAGTTAATTTTAGGTCTGAGCTAGTTGTTGTGCCAGTTGTTGCGCCGGTGGTGGAGTCTGTGTCAGAGCCACTTTCGATGAGTTCCCAATTATAATTTTCAAAAATAAATTTGGGGTGATCTTTTCTAAGAGTCTCTGAATTCAGCATGAATCAATTATATCTTATTTGGCCTTAGTTCTTGCTATCATTTCTTCAATTGCTGCTTGAACTCTGGATTTTTGTTCTGTGTTTAGCATTGGATAAGAAAGTAGTGGATTAATTCCAAAAATATCAGGATTATTTGTAGTTTCAGCAATTTTAACGAGGTTTGTAGCCATTTGTTCTTTAAGTGAATCTAGGAGGGTGACACTTTTTGCTCCCCATGCTTCTCGTTTATCTTGTGAATAAATTTTAGTTTCGTTGGCAGTAATGTTGTTATGAAGATCTCTAAGTGTTAAAGGGTTCATATCTTCAGACAACCTTGACTGTATAGCAGAGAATAGTTGGTCGAGCTGATCCATTCTAAGATAGCCATCACCTAAGTCAACAGCCATTCTATCTGTGGCAAATGAAAAACTATTTGGAGATTGTAAATAATCTATAAAAACCAAGCGTTCGTTCATGTTTAAATCTTGTAGTTCGCCAATTTTATTATCGATTGCTAGATTGAGTGACTCTTGGTCATCTTTGGGTATTCCCCCTGACTGGACAAATTCTTCAACCATTTTTTTTATTTTTTTTAGTTTAATTATTTGATCTTCAGCCTTAATGTTCTCCATGGCTCTTTTGGCATTTTCACCAAGCGCACCATCATTTTCTAGGGCAATACCATTTTTTCTTTTTTCGATTAATGCTTTGAGGTTTTGATGTTGTTGTTCTGTTAAACCTGAATCTTGAAAATCAGCTTCAATTTCAGCTTGTATTTGTTCAAGAGCAGTTGCATCACGGGTTTTTAAAACGGTATCCGTGTGGTCTATGAATAGTAGCTTTTGAATTTTTTTTAAAATTTCATTTTTTAATATATCGAATCTGATTTTTTCTTCACCGTTTATGGAATTAGTGTCTTTGTCAGCATTTATTTGTTCTGAAATCTCTTTAATTACTTTTAGTCCTTGCTTTGCGCGTTCTTTACTAGGAATATAAACTTCATTAAGAAGGTCATTAATTTCAGTGAAATCAATCTGATTTTCTTTTGATTCTTCAGTTTTTACTAAGCCTTCAGTTTTTTCAGCATCTGTTTCTACTAAACCATCAGTTTTTTCATCATCTGGTTTTAGATTTGATACTTCTTCTCCAAGTTCTTGCATATATTTTAAATATACACTAGTTTATCAAATTTTAAATATAGATGATTTGTCTTTAATTTGGTTTATTTATATATTAAAATTTTTCTCAATTTAATTCGGGTTTTTGCCAAAAAAGTGAACATAAATAACTCAAACTGGGGGAGGGGCTATCTGATTTATCTATTTATCAAGACAAAAATTACTCATTAGCAATAATCATACATTTTTACCTCTACTAAGTGATCAAATTATTTATGGTTTTTGTTATTATTAGATTCGTAAAAAAGAATAAAAAAGTTGTTCATTATAAAAAACACGAAAATAAAACGAATATTTGGATTTTTTTACAAAAGTTGTTGTATACTGTTTTTAAGTAAATTTTTGATAAATTTTGTTTGTTTGTGTAAAAAATAGCAATTTTTTGACTATCTTATAATTTTTTACACTAATAGATCAAAATATTACTTTACTCTGGGTGTTGTACGGATAATCAAAAAAAATTAAACTAGACAAAAATCTATGAAAAAGATTGATACAGAAACAAATATGTTTGGTCTACAAATATTTAGCAGTGAAAAATATCAATTGCTAGAAGTATTAGAAACTCACCTAATAAAAAATGAAAAAACAATGGTGGTCTTTACACCAAATCCTGAGCAGGTTGTTTTGGCAAATAGGTCAAAAATATTCGCTAAAACTTTGGGTTCTGCGGACATTTTAGTGCCCGATGGTGTTGGATTAGTTTTTGCATCAAGATTTTTGCACAAATTTAATAAGAGTAGCGAGATTGCTGAAAGAATTGCGGGCATAGATTTAGTTGTTGATCTGCTTAAGTTTGCTAAACAACAAAAACTTAAAATCATGATTATCGGTGGCAGGGATTATGAGGGTAGGGAATTCAAGGGCAGAGCTGTGAAAATTTTAGAACTTAGTGGTAAAGACAATGAGTCAGAGCATGCAACAGATTTCCTCTGGTGGGAAAAAGGATTTTTAGACGTCAACAATCCAACCAATGGTGAGAGTAACGAGCTCATTTCTGACATCTCTAGAATCAATCCAGATATTGTTTTTGTAGCTTTTGGCGCTCCATATCAAGAGAGATGGATAACAGAAAATTTGGGATCTTTAAATGAAAATAATGTTTCATTGGCAATGGCAGTTGGTGGAACCTTTGATGTGCTTCTTGGAAAGGTGCCTAGAGCTCCTAAAATGATGCAAAATCTGGGTTTAGAGTGGCTTTACCGACTGATAGAAGAACCATGGCGTTGGCGCAGGCAATTGAGACTCTTGGAGTTTATGGGGCTGGTTATTAAAGAGGCTTTTTCTAAATAAAAGAGTGCACAAAAAAGCAATAACTATTTGCTGAAATGAGAAGTTTTTTGCAAATAGATGCCGGTGGCGAAAATAAAAAACCACCAAGTATTTAGCTTGATGGTTTTAGCTTTTAATTTAAAAGAAGATTTTATTCTTCAGTTACACCCAAGAGCCAAAGTACGGCTTCTTTTTTGTAACGTCTGTCACCTCTGGAATTAATTCTAATTGCAGGAAGCTTGCCTCTTTTTCCCCATCTTTTGATGGTGAGAGGAGAGACTCTGAGTAAGTCTGCAACTTCTCTGACGGTCAAAAGATCTGGCAGATTTTTGATGTCTAGTTTACTTGCATCGTCAGCTCTTCCAGTTCGTTTGTCGTCCATTTCTTCATCTACGTTTGTGTTAGCTGAAACTTGATCGTTCATTTTAGACAGTCCTTTATGGTTTTTACAAGCAGGCCCATTTTAAGTTTTTGGACCAAGTTAAATACATTTTGAACAAAAACTAGATAGTTTTGGCTCAAAGCATACCGGTGAAAAGTAGCTCAAATGTAAGCTTTGCTACTAATAAAGTAGCAGAGTATGATCAAATAGGTCAATAGGGAGTTTTGGTATTTTTGGTATAGTAATGATATAATATAGGACATAAGTTGCTATCTTTATTGTTTAACTAATGCGTTATATCAAATGAAATGGCAACAGTTCTTTAAAAAGGATAGATAAAATATATTTCTTAATTTTTTTTGGCTAAATTTCCTCTATTCTGGACATAAATTATTGTGCTTAGAAGAGAGGGAATTTAAAAAATCCAAAAACTAAAAAAGGAAGGTGAGAATCTAAAATAAAGTCCGCAAGAAGGCTAAGGTTTTTTAACCTGCCTATTTGTTTTTAACTTTGTCGACAACTTAAGAGTCGAGGAAGATTTTTCAATTTTTTCATGGAGACAGAACGATGAAAAAGATAATTCTAGCGACATTGGCTTTGATCATGGTGACGGCATGCACTCCGGCCAATTCGACAGCACCGACTATAACACCTATTGTTATATCGGTCTCCACCACAACCTCAACTCCAACACTCGTGCCTACGGCGACCGCAACGGCAACCATAACTCCAACTCCGGAACCCTTTGTTTCGGTCATCAAGGATAATGAAACTGTTACGCGCATGATCACTAAGACCAGTGATCAGAAGGTTGGAAGCCTCACCCTCGTGTTGAACATCGATCACGAGTTTGTTGGTGATTTATGGATCGAGCTCGAGCATGACGGCGTGAAAGTGCTAGTGCTCGGCAAGCTCGGATGTGGGGGCTCTGACATACGCGCCATATTCAGCGATTTAGCTGAGGTTGGCGTGCGTCAGGTTTGCGAAAACGATGTGGCTCTAGAGGGAAGATTTACTCCTCAAGAGTCGTTTGCAGTTTTCACCGGAATGGATTTTTCCGGCGAATGGAAATTGACCATCCTTGACGAAGGGGATGCGGATGAAGGCAGCCTCAATGGCTGGGATTTGAAGAACAACTAATCCAATTTGTTGATTACCGACAGATTTCCACCTAAATAAACTGAAAAAAAGATTTATCTATCCTGCTAGTTGCCAGAGCGCTCGCGCTCTGGCAACTGCTTGTAATTAATTTTCAATTTTAACTCAATAACTTTATATAACATCAAAAAAAGCCCCGTCAAGTTTTCAACCTGGGGCTTCCTATAATACAAAAAGAGCCCCTCTCGGGGCTCTTTTATTAAGTTTAATTAAAAATTATTTTAATTCAACAACACAACCTGCTGCTTCAAGATCTTTTTGTGCTTTTTGAGCATCTTCTTTTTTAGCTGCTTCCAAAACTGTTTTTGGAGCTGATTCTACGAAAGCTTTTGCTTCGCCCAAACCTAATTCTGGTTTAAGGACTCTGACTGCTTTAATAGCTGCAATCTTGTTTGAACCTGCATCTTTAAGGATGACATCAAACTCAGTTTGCTCTTCAGCTGGAGCTGCTGCACCTGCTGCTGGAGCTGCACCCATCATCATAGGAGCTGCTGCACTTACACCGAATTCATCTTCCAAAGCTTTTACGAGCTCTGAAACTTCAATTAAGGATAATTCCTTAACTGCATCTACTAATTTTTGCACTTTAGCTGAGAGTGCTTTTGTTTCTTCTGACATATTTTTCCTTTCGTTATTAATTTTGTTGGTCAGTTTGATACTACTTATTCGCCTTTTTTAGCGATTGCATTTAATACATACACAAGGTTTCTTGTTCCTGCTTTAAGAACAGTAACCAATCCGTTTGCTGGACTTTGAAGTCTAGCAATAAGCATAGAGATAAGTTCGTTCTTGCCTGGAAGTTTGCTTAGAGCTTTAACTTCTGAGAAAGACAAAACTTTGTCATCCATGTAACCTTGTTTGATTTTGATTTTCTCTGCTTCGTCATGGAAAGCAAAGAGTTTTTTGATAGCTGCAACTGCATCGTCATAAGAAAGAACGATTGCGTTCATTCCTTCCAAAGATTCAGCTAATTTTCCTTTTCCGACAGCAATGTCAATTAAGGAATTTTTTGCAACTAAAACTTCACCACCGGCTGCGGTGATTTCCGATCTTAGTTTTACTTGATCATTAGCAGTTGTTCCTGAGTAATCAATGATTGCTAAGGACTTTGCTTTTGCAATTTTCTCTTTTAATTCTTCAACTTTCTTTAAGTTTTGTGCATTTGGCATATTTTTTTTCGCGGAATTAGAGTATTTTTCAATAAATACCGCGCCTTCTATTTTTTTTAAATACAAATTATTTTAATTTGTGTTAAACAAAGTTTTCTTGAGGTTGGGGGAGAATGAAATTCAAGTATTTCCAAATGTGATTTGGTGTTTTTCAACTTGATTTTAATTGTCTTTTGCCTCGGCGTGACCTATTTATTTGTGAGATTTTAACAACTTTGTGGTTGTCTATCCTGCAAATATGCACGCTGTCTTTGGATAACAGATGAGTATTATCTCAAGTATTTATTTAATTACAAGTATTAAACGCCTGATTCAAGCGTTTTATGTAGTTGATACACATTGCAAAATGCTTAAGAAAGACTTATAGTCTTAAATTAATGAAAAATTATTCATATCGTACTACCAATCATTTCATTCTTATTCAACAAATTAAGATGGTTGGGGTTGATGTGTTTATATGCTAAAAAAGAAAAAATAAAATAAACGCACAACCTCTCAAACAAACGAGAGGTTTTTTTGTACAAAAGTGCGTTAAACAAATTATGAAGAGTAGAAATTATTATAAAAAAAGAAAGGTTCTATGAAAGCAGGATTAGCTGTTTTGCCATATAGTAGGAAAGCGTTAGAAACATTGGCTGAAACGTTGAAGATTCATCGCTCAATGGTCTGGCTCGATCCTGTTAGTAATAAAATTACTATTAAGCAGATTGAGTTTCAAAAGGAAGAACTTAATAATCCAGATTGAGATGTGATAAAATACGGATAATGAAAGTTAAATCTTTTGTAACCACTACAACCACAACTACATTCCCCGTTTAGGGAGTTGAGGTTTAGTGATTTTAATTAAAACCAAAAGCTCCCCAAATGGGGAGCTTTTTGCATTATAATAGGTATAAAGCAAATTTTGCCTGAAGGCAAAAATGAAGGAAATTATGAATTTAGATAAATTAAGACATTCGGGAGCACATTTATTAGCAGCGGCAGTTTTGGAATTATATCCAGACTCAAAGCCAACAATTGGACCTTCAACAGACGAGGGTTTCTATTATGATTTTGATTTTGGAGATGTTCAAATTAGCGAAAATGATTTGACAGCAATAGAAAAGAAAATGAGATTTTTAGTCAAAAATTGGGGTAAATTTGAACGCCAAGAAGTTGATGAGAGCCAAGCTTTAGAACAGTTCAAAAACAATGAATACAAAAAAGAGTTAATATCAGAGTTTGCAAAAAATGGAGATCAGCTAACTTTTTATAAATCTGGAAATTTCTTGGATTTATGTAGGGGAGGGCACATTGATAAACCAGCAGTAGAACTCAAACATTTCAAATTAATGTCAGTGGCAGGTGCATATTGGCGAGGTAGCGAAAAAAACAAAATGCTAACTCGTATTTATGGCACTGCTTTTGAGACAGCCGAGGAATTGGAGGCTTTCTTGAAAATGAAAAAAGAAGCCAAAGAGCGTGATCACAGAAAACTTGGTAAAGAATTAGACTTGTTTACTTTTTCTGACTTAGTTGGCCCTGGTTTGCCACTTTGGACCCCAAGAGGTACTCTAATGAGAAATATTCTCAATGATTTTGTTTGGGAACTTAGAAAAGCAAAAGGTTACGAAAGAGTGGAGATTCCTCATATTACCAAGAAAGATTTATACGTTGTTAGTGGCCACTGGGATAAATTTGGCGATGAGTTATTTAGCATGAAAACCAGAGAAGGACATCATTTTGTGATGAAGCCAATGAACTGCCCACATCACACCCAGATTTTTGCTAGAAAGCCACATTCATACAAAGAAATGCCTCAAAGATATGCCAACACAACTATGGTTTATCGAGATGAGCAGACAGGCGAACTGTCTGGTTTATCTAGAGTTCGTGCTATTACGCAAGATGATGCTCACGTTTTTTGTAGAATTTCTCAATTCAAAGATGAAATTTTGAAGATTTGGGACATTATTGATGATTTTTACAACGCAGTTGGCTTCAAACTTACGCTTAGATTATCGCTTTCTGATCCAGAAAAACCAGAAAACTATTTGGGAAGCAAAGAAGATTGGAATATGGCAGAAAATGCCTTGCGAGATATTGCTAAAGAAAGAGGTATTGAGACAGTCGAAGCCTTGGGTGAAGCAGCATTTTATGGCCCAAAACTTGATTTTATGGCCCATGATTCTTTGGGAAGAGAGTGGCAAGTCGCAACCAATCAACTCGATATGAACATGCCAAACTCATTTGATCTATCATGCACCAATGAAAATGGTGAAAAAGAGAGAATCGTAATGATTCATGCAGCAATCATGGGATCAATTGAGCGTTATATGTCTATCTTGATTGAACATTTCGCAGGTAAATTCCCAGTTTGGTTGGCTCCAGTTCAGGCAAAAGTCTTGCCGGTTTCTGACAAACATATGGATTATGCAAAAAAAGTTGTTGAGCAGTTGCGCAAAGCTGGCGTTAGAGTTGAGCTTGACGAGAGAGCAGAGCGCTTGCAGGCAAAGATTAGAGACGCTCAAATGGATAAAGTTCCATACATGTTGGTGGTGGGAGAGAATGAAGCAAAAGATAATACTGTTGCTGTGAGAAAACTTGATACTAGAGAGCAAAATATTGTTTCTGTTGCAGATTTCACAACTAAAATTTTGGAAGAGATAAACGAGAAAAGCTTGTAATTTGAACAGAGCTTTAGATTAATAAAAGATTGTAATTTTTAAAAAACCGCCATTTCTGGCGGTTTTTTATTTAATTCTAATTTGGATTTTGCCTGATTCTAAGTTTAAGCTCAGGAATCACAGCAAATTTTTTTAGCAAATAGTTTACTTAATCATCTCAAGTTTAATACTTGGACTCATAGTTGCAGAAATACTTGCTTGGATAACTCTATCTCTGATTTTTCCTAATAAATATTCAATATTTTCAGTTAATTTTTTGTCATCAGCTGAAATTTTTCCAATATTTACATGAATTACTGGAGCTTTTTTCTCTGTTTTGAGTTCAAAACTACCTTTTTCAAGTTCTGCTTTTTTCTCTTTTGGTTTTGATGTAACAGTACCATTCTTTGGGTTAGGCATTAAGCCTTTTGGACCCAAAACTCTAGCTAATCTTGCTAATTTTGGCATAAAAGCTGGAGTGGTGACCAAAGCATCAAAATCGAGGTTGCCGGCTGTGATTTTTTCGATCAACTCGTCGGTAACGATTTCAACTCTGATAGATTTTCCAGTGGAGTGTGGCAAACTGAATGTGCCAACTTTACCTGCTTCTCTAAGAACTCCGTCAAGAGTGATGGTGCCATCAAAACTTGAATAAGAAAGTTTTTTGATAATAGCAACAGCTTCGGAAGCTGGGTATTTTTTAGTTCTATCTACTTTGGATTTAGAAGAAATATATTTTTTACTTCTATGTCTTCTGTTGGCATTACCGCCGAATCCATTTTTCTTTGAAGCTTTTGTTTCTTCTTGTTGAGACTCTTCTTTAACCTCTTCAACAATTTTAACTGTTGATTCAGTTGTAGACATGTCTACACTTTTTTTCTTTGTTCCCATAATTTCTTTCTATCTCCTTAAAAGCTGTGCGAGTTTGGGGACTCGTTGGTGTTAAACCTTAACTTTAAGTACAGATGATATTAATTTTTAATAATTTATAAACAATTTATTTAACAGTTACGCCCATACTTCTGGCTGCTCCAGCAACAGTTTTCATTGCTGCTTCGACATCATTGGTATTTAGGTCTGGCAATTTTTTGGTTGCAATCTCTCTAACTTGATCTGAAGTTAGAGTTCCGGCAACAGCTTTTCCTGGTGTTTGACTTCCTGCTTTAATTTTTAAAGCTTGCATGATCATTGCTGATACTGGAGGAAGCTTTAGTTCAAAAGTGAAAGATCTATCTGAATAAACAGTGATTTCTGCAGGAATAATTTGTCCCTTTTGATCTTGAGTTTTTGCATTGTATTGCTTCAAGAAATCCATCATGTTAATACCAGCTTGACCCAAAATTGGTCCTACTGGAGGAGCTGGGGTTGCAGTTCCTGCTGGAAGATTAAGTTTGAGGACGTTAACGATTTTTTTTGCCATATATTTTTGCGCTTGGTAGTCTTTTTTGCTTCCAATTCGCTCTTTCTATTTTTAAACCTTTTTAACTTGGAGGAAATCCAGAGTAACTGGAGTTTCTCTGCCGAAAATGTTAACCAAGACTTCGACTTGACCTTTTTCTTCATCAATCTCGTTAACAGTTCCAAGAAATTCGTTGAATGGTCCATCAGTAATTCTGACAGCTTCACCTTCAACGTAATCGGCTTTGTATTGAGCCACACCTTGACTCATATATTTCTTAATTGCATCAACTTCATGTCTTGGGAGTGGGGTAGGCTTATTACCAATACCCACAAATCCTGTGACACCTTGTGTTGTTCTAACTGCTAACCAAGAATTGTCGGTTAGTTCCATTTGGACCAACATGTATCCTGGAAAGATTTTTTCACTGACAGTTTTCTTTTGACCTCTTTTAATTTGAATTTTTTCTTGAGTTGGGATCAAAACAGCAATAATTTTGCTGGTTAAATCAAGAGTCTCAGCACGTTGTTTGAGTGTTTCAGCAACTTTATTTTCATGTCCAGAATATGTGTGAACAACATACCAACGAGCTTTGCTGTTTTCTTCATTAGAAATTTTAACCAAGTTAGGTGTTTCAACCTTAACTTCTTGAATTTCTGGTACTTCTGGTACAATTTGTGTTTTGTCAGTCATATTTTTTTTACTTTTTATAAAATACTTGCCATTAGTTTTTGAAAGATAGTGTCTAGTAAGCCAATATAAAGTCCAACTACCAAACTAACTCCAATAACAAGCAAAGTCATATTTTGAGTTTGCTTCTTGCTTGGCCACGTAACTTTTTTAATTTCACGAGTTACTTCGCTGATATAAGTTGTGACCTTAAGCATAGGCAAGTATTGTAGCAAATAACTTGATAATTTGAAACACGAACCTTAATTTTGGTTTTTTGACCGTTCTTCCAGACTTTTCATTAGATCTTTTACCTTGTCTTGTTTAGCAATCTCTTGAGTAAAAAGTCTTTCTGATTCGCTGGTGCCTGTGTTTGCGACTGTAGGATTTATCTCGTGAGAGACAACTCTTTCTTTAAGTAAATCAGTACTTTTGTGCAAATTCATGTTGGTCGTGCTTGGTTTTGCATGTAGCAATCTTGCAATCAAAAGGACAATTAACGAGGCAACTAATAGACCAATTCCAATTAAAATGATAGTTGTTGGCAAGCTTTGTTGCTTATCTTTGAGCATGTTCATTAGAAAATCAAAGGCGGTTTCTTCGGCAGGGACTTCTTCATTTTGATTGGCATTAACTCTATTATTTAGTTTGTCTTCTTCTATTTTACCTATAACTGGATCACTTTCTGGGATTAAGTTATCTCCTTTTTTGATTGGGATAACTACTTCTTCAGCTTCGCCAGATGTTTCTTTGTCATCTTTTATAATTTTGTCATAAATAAGTGAAACAGTTTTTACAGTTGCAGTAGAGCATGTGAGACTACTTGGGTTTGAAGCCAATCTACATTCATTTTTATAACATCTAAAGTTAACAGCGCAATCTGCATTAGACGAACAGCCTTCACCACAGCTGTTGATGGCTTGTGTCTGTTGGTTGGAAGTTAGCTTGGCACAGCTAGTACTTTCAATATTTTCAGGATTTCTGCAAGTATTTAGCCAGCAAGTAAGGCCTTGTTTACAATCATTGGAAGTGGCACAGCCTTGATTACATTGTCTGTTTAGAGGTGCTACTGGTACAACAGAGCAGGTAGCGCTACTTGGATTTGTGACTAATCTGCATTTGTTTTCTGATCCAGTATTAAAACATCGGTAATTTACTTGACAATCACCATTGGAGCTACAGGATTCGTTACATGATTTAGTTTTGTTTTCTTCTTCATTTTCCTCATTTTGTTTGTCTTTGATATCAAAGTTTATATTTTGAGTATCTATGGCATAGGCTAGGCTTGGGGTATCTATATAACTATTATCTTCATCGAAACTAATTGTAATTGTGCCAGCTTTTTTAGGAACGAAATCAATGCTTAATAAAGTAGAATCAGACGAAAAGGTTTTTTCAGATTGGTCAACTGGAACTGCTTGCAGGTTTACTAGATAGCCGTCTTCTGTTTTTTCGATTTCAAGTTTTTTAGATTTGAGCTCGGCAGTATTTACGATTGATACTTCTGGAGTTTCAAAATCACTATTAATAATGTTAAAAACCAAGTTTAATTTCTTGAGGGTTAACTCACTTGTTGTGAGTTTGAGAAGAATTTGAGAATCTTCATCGACGGTAAAATCTTGATCAGGATTAGTGGCAGTAATTACAGGCCAGATAGTTTGAACTTCTTGAGATGCATCGCTACGTAAATCTTGAGTCTCATTAAGTGGTTTTTGAACAAAAATTAGTCCGATAATTCCAGCAATAACCATCAAAAAGCCAACGAAAGGCATGAGTCTATTTAAGTTACCCAACAACCTTTTAGTTGTAGTTGATTTTTCTTGCATTGATTTTTAGTATAAACTATTTTTTTACAGTAGTAAAAGTATTTATTATGTTAAAATAAATACAGGAGAGTTTGAATATGGAAAAAAAAGTAAGAAAAGCAGTTATCACAGATGCAGGTTTTGCAAGTCGATATTTACCGATTACTAAAACAGTTCCAAAAGGCATGCTTCCTCTAGGAAACAAGCCAATCATGCAGTATGTTGTCGAAGAATGTGTTGAAGCAGGCATTGACGAAATAATCATTGTGGCAACTCCAGAAGGTAAGCCAATTTATGAAGATTATTTCAATAACAGTGTAAACAAGATTAAAAAACAGCTCACAGTCATGGGCAAGGCTGACAGGTATGAGCCGGTGCAAAGAGTTCTAGATTTTCCAAAAATAATTGTTATTACTCAAGATGAAACCTTGCCATATGGCAATGGTTCTCCTGTAGTTTCTGCTCAAAAATTTTTAGAAGGCGAGGAAGCTTTCTTAGTTTTGTATAGTGATGACGTAGTTTTTGGCAATCCTGGTGATTCCAAAATTATGGTTGATCTTTATGATCAAAATCCAGATGTAGATGGTGTAATTATGGCTCAAGAAGTTGAAGCAAATGTAGTTGATAAATATGGAATTATTGCCTTTAAAGAAGGTTCAGAGACTGACCTAGATAATATCGTAGAAAAGCCAGATAAAGGCACAGAGCCTTCAAGATTAGCTTCATATGGTAGATATTTATTAACTTCTGAAGTATTTGAACATTTGGTCAGTTCAAATACGGGCAAAGATAATGAACTTTGGACAGTGGACGCGATCACTAAAATGGCAGGAAAAGGTAGAATTTTGGTAGGAAAGAGTGAGGGTACTTGGCTTACTACAGGGGACCCTGAGAATTATTTTAGAGCCCACATGAGATTCGTGATTGAACATGAGAGTTATGGTGATAAATTGGAATCATGGTTACAAGAGTTTAAAAAGTAACCGTTCTTTAACAGTCGAGCGTGAAGGGGTCGTAACATATTTTTCCTGAACGATTTTTATGACGGGTTCATGGATTATCTGCCAACACCGTGGTGTTGGAAGTTTCCTACCCACCTGCTTTTTGCGGGAAAACTCAACTCCTTCACGCTCGGCTGTTATTTTTATGACTAATGATTTTAAGATTGTTTAGTGATAAAATTCCAATCTTACGCAGACATAACTTTAAATGAGCTGCCCAGGTAGTTCAGTGGCAGAACGCTTTCTTGGTAAGAAAGAGGTCGAGGGTCCGATTCCCTCCCTGGGCTCACTTCGATTTATCTGCAAGTTTGTGTCTATGCTGATATAATATAGTCGAGTTATTGATTGATTTATGTTTGATCAATCAATGTTTAAAGCAAATTAATAACTAAAGTGTGTAGCAAGTAATTGCTAATAAGCCAGGTTACCCAAGTGGTCAACGGGGGCAGACTGTAAATCTGCTGACGTACGTCTTCAGAGGTTCGAATCCTTTACCTGGCACAGTGCCACCTTAGCTCAGTTGGTAGAGCAACTGTTTTGTAAACAGTAGGTCCAGAGTTCGAATCTCTGAGGTGGCTCATTACTTTGGTGATTTGATTCTAGGCGAATGACCATAGTCAGAGACGATATTCTGAGGTATAATACGGCTCTGTTTAATTTTTACAGAAAAATAAACACAGGTAGTGATCTAAATAAGATAAAGTAAATATGGCAAAAAAAAGTAAGGGTCCAAGACAAATAGTAGGTTTAAAATGCAGTGTTTGTAGTGCATTTGGTTATGTTACAGAGTTCAACAAAAACAATGAACAACTCAAAAAGCAAACCACTAACGAAGCAACTTTTCCAATCAGTAAATACTGCAAAGTTTGTCGCAAGCACACTGATCACAAGCAATCTAAGAAGCTTAAATAATTAATACCAATCTAATGGGTTGGTCAAAATCCAAATTATTTGTAGAAAATTAGAATTCTTCAACAACTTTGATAATTTCTTTTGCTCCATTCAAGAAAAGAGGCTCGATAGAGTGAGCTTGGTTCATGGCTTTTTCAATCCATGACTGCGATTTTTCTGAAGCTGATGACAGGACTTCCAACTGCGCTACGATATTATCTGAGATAGCTTTTCTAGCAATGTCTTTTTGTTCAAAAATTTCTCTAATTTTCTCTTCCCATTCGCCCCATTCTGCCAAAGTGAGTATAAAAGATCCAGAGACGGCAACATCATAGGCCATGTCTCCTGAAGGCTTGGTTAGGAAGCCATCTGCCCAAGGAAAAGCGTATTTAACTAACATTTCATTAGCATCAACTAACTGTGGGTGGTGAATAATTCTAAGTTTGGCAGATTTTTCTTTGAGATCAGATGCTTTGACATGATTTTTTTCTGCAAGTTCTCTAACTTTTAAATTTATATCTTGATGGGTACTAGTATAAACAAGGAGTTTGTATTTTGGATTCTGCTTTCTAAGTTCCGGTAAAATTTGTTCCAAAAGTTCCATCATTTCAGTTTTATTTGTGCCTAGGCCACCGGTGGTAATACAAAGGTTGATCGGGCCATTTCGCCATGGGTGTTTTTTGGTTTTGGCTTGAATGACACGTGGATCAATTGGAGGACCAGTGACAATAACTCTGTCAGGATTGGCTTTAATTCCAAGTAAGGCAGCTTTTTCCATAAACTCGATCTTTGTATCTTCATCAAAAACGCAGAACTTAACATTTTTTTTATCCGCAAATTTAACATATTCCTCTCTAACATGTGGGTCAGTAATTACTTGAACAATTTTCTTTCCTTGTCCGGCCAAAATATTACCTGCTGCAATGTGGAAAGAGAGAATTGGCGAATGAATGTTTTCAGTTAGATGTAAAAGTGGCGGTGTAATGCTTTTTAGGATTGGAAGTTTTGATCTTCCGAAAGTGTCGATTAAATCTTTAATTTTCTTTAATAGTGGATGGCGAGCAAGCGTTTTGCCGATTAGCTCGGTTAGTTCTATTGAAGACCAATTTTTATGTGAAACATAGTTGGTTGGATCAACAATCCAAGCTTTTTTTGCATCAATTTTGTCACCCCAAATTTTGATTGCAACACCCAATGCCATCGAGTAGTGAGCTCTAGAAAAAACCACATCTTTAACGGTGTCGTTGTTTGGAAAACCATGGCTTTTCTTGAGGTCTTCTTTGTAACTGGCTGAGACAGTAATGATTGGAATTTTGGTAGTTTCGAGGAATTTTCTATCTTTTTTGAAAGTTTCTACTAAGTAGGGGTCAAAAAGTTCTGGCATACTTAGAGTATATATTAATTGAAGATATTTTAGCCAGTGGGTAAGTCGGAGTGTTAGCCAAGATTAAAATGGTGTGCAAGATATTTTTTGATATAATATATATCATAAGGATGTCTTATGGATATTACAATTGATGATGAGCGAATTATTGAATTAGCCAGGAAATATGGGGTTAATCAGGCGATACTTGATGGTTTTCAAGTTGGTGATGACGGTGGCGCGGAAAGAAAAAGAGCTCTTGATGAAATTGAGATTTTTTTGTTGAATGCAGTTAGATATTTAGAGGTTGAGGCAGATGATATTAAAGACGCTTTGGAAATTATTAATCAGTTTGGTGTAATTTCTAAATATGGCTTTTTTGCCGATGAATATTTAAAAATGTTAGCAGCGGTGGGTGATGGACAAACAGGCGATGAGCTTGACAACCTTGCTTAAATTATCTTGTGGTTATGTAATTTTTTAAGTTTTTTGTTTTTAATTTATTGGCTTATTTCTCAAAAACATACTTTATCTAGGATTTTTGGAACTTAAAATGATAAAATGCTTGATATCAAGAGTAGGGCCATAGTTTAGCGGTAGAATAGAGGTCTCCAAAACCTTTGACGGGGGTTCGATTCCCTCTGGCCCTGCAAAGTAAAAGAGAACCCGAATGGGTTCTATTTTATTTTATGGGGTCAATAGGAAATTTAACCCTTGCGAAGCATAGTTCTGACACCAAGTGCCGTAACGAAGTGAAGGCACCTGGGAAATGCATGTGAGCCAACTGACTTAAAATATAAATAGTTGGCGAATCGTAGATTCCCTCTGGCCCTGCAACGACCTATAACATTGACTTATCCAATATATTTTGATATAATAGTCTATTAGTAGAATAAAAATTCTTATCTCCATTTGCTGGTGAAAAAGAGTTTGATTTCTAATGCACATTAAAAACTAGAGTTTATTGGAACAGCTTATAAAGTTCCTCATTAATTTGGGAGATTTTTAGAGCTGTTTCACGAGAAGGAAGTGGAAAGCCATAATTTGACTGGAGAATCAAATGAGAGACTTGTTCAAAGATATGCGTGGCCACAGGTTAGCATTTTCATTGTCTATGCTCGTTAACATAGGTTTGAATTTTTGCTACCAGCATTTAGTCGTGCCGAAACTAACCATGGGTTTTTTTCCATTGGTTGTAGTTTCATTTTTAGCAGGTCTTACTGCTGGAATAGTTGGCGTAGTAGTTTTCAACATCATAAAGAAAAAATAGATAAACTCAGTTTGCAATGTTTTCAGTGCCTCTCTAAATGAGAGGCACTTTTGCGTCTACAGAACAGAATTTAAACATAATTATTTTAAGACTAAAACCACCTCCAAACTAGAATAATAATAGGTGCGAACATCCTTCACTAATCCCTGCAAATCACCAATTTTTGCCTATAGATATCTATTTTTTAGTTTTATTCTCAGAAATGATATAATTTACTTGCATACTAAATGGAAAATATCATTTTATGAAATCATATCGTTCTGAATTGACTGAGAATAATGAATATAGGGGTTCAACACAGTTTGAGTTAGATGATTTACTTGGAAATGTTTTAACACCTGTAAGACTCAAAAATGATAATGATTTTGAAGGAGCTAAGAAAAAAATGATTGCTAGATTAGTAGATGCTAAAAAATTGCCAGTATATAATGGACTAGATCCATCAAAGTTAGATCATATTATAAATCTTGTCAACGCAGCGGATTGGAGTGACTCAGTTGCTTTAATGACACTGTTAAACGATATTCGGCGCATAGCACCAAAATAATGTTTTCATTAAACATTATTAAATAGTTCAAAACTATAAGACTAAAACCACCTCCCAAATCGAGGAAAAATAGGTTCGAACATCCTTTACTAGTCCCTGCAAATCACCAATTTTTTCATATAAATAGGTCTTCCTATCATAATTTCTAATTATTTTTCAAAGATTATTTGTTGATGTATACTAATTTCAGAGCAATTAAGAATAAGGAGAAAAATGTTTGAAAATTTAGACAAAGGTGAGGCAGAGCAACTCAAAATGGAAAATGCGAGGAAACGCAGAGATTTTGTTAGGAGTGTCGCTACTATAGATGCTGAAGTAGAGCTTGAAGCTAGGTTGCAAAATTCAACTGATCTTCTTGCCAAAGGAAAAGTCACAAAGGTAGAGGAAGATGGTAGATTTGAGGTAACTCTTGAAAGTGGTGAAGTCGTTCGTTTTAATGCTTATGGAATTTGTATGCCTTGGTTTAGACAGCTCCAACTAAAGATTGATAAATATGGTTATTCCTGGTCAGCTGATAGTACGCCAATTGCAAAAGAAAAAGTTTGAACATAGCCGAATGTGCTCTATTTTATGGTTTTATTCAGCAGCTTATTGATATATTCTGAAAGTAGTTGGGCAGATTATTGATTTTTATTTTTACGAATCTTATACAATGCTTCAAGCATGATAATGTAAGCATCTCGCTCGGCAATGCTTTTCGCCGGCAGCATAAATTGAATCAGTTCCCCATGGTCATACATTTCCAATGTACCCGAGCCTGAATCTCTTAAAGTTTCATTAATCAATAATTGTGCTAGCGGGTCATTTGCCACAACTGAATATCCTCTTGGTTCGAATGGTTTTTTGACCTTAGCCAGTTCTTTGCTATTCATATATTCAAATTGTATAATTTTAGAACTTATGATGTCAAGAAACACATTGCTCTACTTAATAGGTTCAAAAATCATTCACTAGTCCCTGCAACGACCTATAACAATTGACATTATTGATATATTTTGATATAATATTTCTTTGCATTTGCTTTAAAACTGATAATATATTTATCAAAATTTTGGAGCATGCACGTTAAAAATTGAATATTATTAGCGACACTGTTTTTTATTCTTAATTAAAATAAATTTGAGGATAAGAAACAGTGTCGCGCACTGTCACCGACTATTTTTCTGGTAGCACCAGAGTCCTGGAGGACAAAATGTTTAGCTTTAAGTCATTGAAGATGGTATTAAGAAATTCTTTAGCCTTTCTTCATAAGAATTGGCTGCAGATCTTAATATCAGTTTGTGCACTTTTGGTTTTAGCAAGTGCAATCTATTCTTGGTATTACCCTATTAATTGGGAGCTAACCAAGATTAATACTGCGCAAATCAAAGTGTACGAGGTCACCAAGGAAAAGGTCATGTTTACCTACCTTTTCATTGGTTTCTACATTGAAGGGGATTCCCCATCTATCGGACATCAGGGTGATAAATCTTATGTCCATAATAATGGCGGAACGTATTGTGTAATTTCAAAAGACACAAGCACAATGGATGAGCATAGCGAAGAAGGTTCTTCCTGCATCCTATCATCCTACGACAACTTTGATACCTTAATCTGGAAGCACATGTCTGGACAGGCCTCAATGTCTGTTGGTCCGATATGGACTAGCAGATAAAAAAATAATATTCAATTAACAGCCCAAGATGGAAACTCAAGAGTTCCATCTTGGGCTTTCATCTTTTGTGGTAGTTTATTTTGATATAATCACTTATATGTCACAATCTCAGGAGCAAAAAATTTGGAACAAACATGTAAAAAAAGATGATTCATCTCAAGCAGCTGACGAAGCAATTAAAGCATTATTTGAGCTAAATCCTTCTCATCCGAATTCTTTAGAATCAAGAAAAAAACATGCCGAGTATTCTAGACTTGCTTTAGTACTTAGTAAGTCAGCGGCTCTAAAAAGTGAATCTGAAGTAGCGTTTAAGCATTTTAAAAATGCAATTCAAGTGCTCTTAGATCATTATCCAGTTTCAGCAAGACAAAAAGAAGCCAAAGAAAGAAATGAATATTGGGATGGGGCGTTAGTAGAAAATCAATCAGCACAACTAATTTGTCTTAGAGACATGTTGAGTTTGCTAGAATTTGTTTCCAAAGTTGCACCTAGTGATGAAATTAATAATTTGAGTAGTCAGATTTTAGTTTTATTGTTAGATCTTAGCGAACAAAAATCAACAGACGTTTTTGCTTTGATTTCTTTGATTGAAAAAGCTAAATTTGAAAGAGCTGCTGAAGCCTTTAAACTTTATTGTGAAAAGTATTGTTTTCCAGATACACCTTTTGGCTTAGATCAAATTATTACTGTCTCCACAAGATTTTTAGAGAGAGCTATAAAAGAAAACTCTCCGAAAAATGCTATTTTGGCTTTAGAAAATGTTTTTAGAATTTTTCTAAAAGATGCAAGTTATTCAAAGCGCATAGCCCTTGATATGGTTAAAGCAATTTTTCCATCTTTAAGAGATAATATTTTAGATGATGCGGCTGAAAAAATTAGAGAAGAATCAACTGGTAAAATTGAGCTAAAAGAATTGGTCAATAAATTATTAGAGATGTCTTACGTAGGTATTGGTGATGGAAAAGTTAAAGAGATTAAGAAATTAAATATGCCTTAATCATGCTATTATTTTATTAATGATTTATAGAGATTTTCCAAGTATTGTAAAAAGAATTTTTGAAGTTAAAGAGTTTAAAACTCAAGCAACTATCTTTGTGGTTGGAATATTTTCAACATTATTTTACTCAGCACTTTTTGAAGGTTATTTTTCTTTACTTATTTCTGCAACTAGCATTTTTATTTTAGGAATTTTAGTAATAACATCTAAAAAGTCATTAGTGATGATTTCTGATAATGGTCCAATGAAGGAAGTTAATGGAAAAGAAGCAGTTAATTGGGGAATTTTTTATTTAATTTTTGGAACTATATTGTTACTTTTTTATTTTTTAATAAAATAACTTTGCGAGGCTATTTTTTTATACTTATAAGCCCAAGCCCACATCCCAACTTGAGGAAAAATAGGTTCTAACATCATTCACTAGTCCCTGAAAAATCTCAAAAATAGTTCTAAATCATTGACAAAACAATGATTTAATAATAAAGTAGTACTACTATGACTAAAGTTCAATTATCTCTCACAACTCAAGAAGCTGCTCTTTTGGAAAATTATGGTTCTCAATTTGGTTACAATCTACCAAAGACTATTCGTTTTTTTATAAGTAAAGCATCAGAAGAAATTTTGAAAAATGAAGTTCCAACTTTTAAAATGAGCAAGGAAACAGAAGAAAATGGTTTAAAGGCTTTAGAAGATCATCGTTTGGGAAAAACTCATGAAATGGATGATGTTGATGAGTTTTTTGATTCTCTATGACAAAAGTTATTTATACTTCAGCATTTAAGAAAAAAATATCAAAATTTATAAATAAAAACCCTCTTTTAGACAAAACATTTAGAAAACAATTTAAAAGATTTAAAGAAAATCCATATCATGTGGGATTACGTTTGCATAGATTAAAGGGCGAGAGATCCAGTCAGTATGCTATTCGAATAGAAGGAGATTTGCGAGCATTGGCAATTAAAGAGGATGACGCTTATGTTTTTTTTGACTTAGTAAGACATGACCAATATTGAAATAGATTTGGGATCGTCTACCTGACCATTTTCTCTGATAGAATTAAGTTATGAATAAACATACCAAAGTAGCTGAATTAGTTAAGGATGCGTACGAAAACTCTCAAGAGTGGTTTGGTAAATGGATGTGGAAGAACCACGTTCCCGTTGTTGCAAAAAAAACTGAGGAGTTATCTAATCGGTTTGGAGCAAAGACAGATATATCTGTAGCTGGCGCATGGCTTCATGATTTTGGCGATGCTTTTGTTCATCGTAACTCTGCTGAGCATGCTTCAATTACTGTAGAAAAATCTAGCCAAGTACTAGAAAAAGCAGGATACAGCAGAGAAGAGATTAAAGAAATCTTAGAGGAGGTGATTGCTCCACATTCTTGTAGAGACGGGTTTATTCCAACTCAAATAGAAGGTAAAGTGATGGCAACCGCAGATGCCTTAGCACACATAACAACAGATTTCTTTGTACATTTTACTTGGATGCATTTGCCAGAAAATAAGAATTTTGAAGAATGTAGAGAATGGGTGTCAAAAAAAATCGAGCATGATTTTAACAAGAAAATATTTTTTGATGAAGTGAGGGCAGAAGTCAAACATAGAGTGGAGGTACTCAAAGAAGTCTTTATTAAATAGGTTCTTACTTTCTTCGCTAGGCACTGCAAATAAAATATAGTTATTAGAATTATAGTTTATAAAATATTGGATAAGGGAAAATGATTAAACATAAAGAATTATCTGAGCATGATCTTAATAAGGAATTTTTTAAACTTTTTATCAAAGCCCAAGGCAAGTATCCCGCTAATTCCATAAAAGAAGCTGCATATATCACCATACTTTGTCGAAAAAATTTCGGCTATGTTCCAGATTTTAAATCTGCATCGAATACAATTCTTGCTTCAAATGAGAGTATTAAAGAGATTGCAAGGATTGCTGAAAATGCTCATGAAGACAACACTCTTGCTGCAACTGTAGAAATTCATCGAGACAGCCTAGCTCTTGTTTTTAATGCATTGCACGCAGCATTAAAGCTTACAAATGTTCTAAATACTGAGATTTTGCAAAGTGTCTTAGATGATGACTTTTCTTTTCTTAAAGGCTACAAAATTGACACATCTATTCTAAAAGGAGCTAAAAGCCATGTGTTAGAAATCGCACTTAGAACCTATCTAGCAAATTAATAGTTTTGTTTGTCTGATAAAATGGAAATATGATCATCGATGAAGAAAGTCAATTTAAGCACAATCCTTCAACAAATTCAGAGATACTTGATGCCATACAAAAGCTGAGAAATGAAATTAGACCAGAATTAGAATATGTTGCTGGAGCAATAGCGACATACTTATTTTTAGTTGCATTGATTAATCCCGAATTATTACCAATTTATGCTCAGCCAGTATTTGAAATAATCGATAAATTACCTTTAAGCAGGCTATCAATTGCGTCTTCTGCGACAATTGCCTTTATAGGATCTGTTGATGGGGCAAGCAGAATTGTTTTAGAGTCTCTTCCTTTTTACAAAGCTTATTTGCAAGTTTTTTTGCTGAATAAAATAGAATAAGGCTTATTTTTTATGATTGATGAAGCCATGAAATCACCACTCGAATCGATTGGAAAGTATGATGTTGCTACTAAGCGAACTAAGGTTGATAATCCAGTTTCAAAACTTAAAGAAAAACTTAACTCACTCTCAGACGAATCAGAAGATCAAGGAAGATTAGAAGTATGGTTATCAGAGCAAGTTGCTTCTGGAAAACTTGAATTATTAACAGATGAGGCAACGGCATTCAAGAAAGTTTTTGTTTCTTCAGATGAGCCAGATATTGTTTTAAAAGCTTTCGACGCTGAATCAAGAGAGGCTTGGCAAAGAGAAGCAGATCAAGATAAAATCCTCAGAGAATATATAACCAACCATTTTTTACCAGAAACCGAGTACGTAGAAATTTCAGCAAGTTCTGCGCCTGACAAACAACTTTTTGTTGTTCAAGAAAGAGAAGAGGGAGTGCAATTAAAAACTTTTGTGATCAAGGTTATCGAATTGCTTACTGCCTCAATTCCAATAGCTGAAGTTGAAGAATATTTTAAGGAAAATCCTGACAAATGGACTGATCTCAAAAGAATGGCTCTGCAAAAGTTTGTACCTTCAACTATGTGGGCTATCGCTACTGGTGAGGCAAGAATTTTAGCAAGCCAAATGGCTAAATTAGAAGAGCATTTTAAAATTAGTGACTTAGATTTTTTTATTACTCCTGAAGGAAAAATCAAAATTATTGATCTTGAGCTTACAAAAAAAGAAGATTTTGAGCCGATAGAAGGAGGATATCTAGAGGGGCTGGATGATTTTAAGGCAATATTCAAAGTATAAAATGTAGTACATTATAACAATGATTGATGAAGATAAAAACATTTTAGAACAGTTAAAATTCCTTTCAAAAGGTGCTCAAAAATTATTAGAGTCGCTTGCAAGTTATTCTTCGAACACATTGGCCAGATCTAGAGTTGAGGATTTGCTATTGTTTAGCTCCGATGAAGATCAACCTATCACTGAGCTAATAGGCTTCCTTAAAGAGTTAATAGATATGTCTTTGGTTAAAATAGTTGGCACAACTAGTAGTGATTCAAGTGAACCTTTTGACCTCACGGCAAAAATTGTGATAGATGCAAATTTGAGAAAAGAAATGATTGAAAAGATTGTCAAACCCAAAAAAAAGTTTTTATCATTGTTTAGACTTAGAAGAGAATTGAGAAAACCAGAAGTAGATAACTGGGGTTTTGACGAAGCATCATTAGATGCTTACGAACTGTTTTTCTCCTCAGTTTTGGGTGGAATCACTATTAAGGAGTTGGTTAAAGCCATTAAGGATAGAAAGGGTGAGGTTTCAGTAGCCAACATACTTGGAGGAACCACAGTTCTAGAAGAGCTAGATGTCGATAAAGGCTACGCAATTAGATTGGGACAGAAAAAAGATAATATTAAACCAAATATTAATCCAATTTATGGCGATGTTTTATCAAAAAAAACATGGGCTAAACTTCCAAATAATCTTGATTTTATTATTTCTATGGGTAAAGGTGCATATTTCAAAATCCCTGAAGATCCAGGAATATGGTTGTGGTTGTTGAATCAGTGTTGGAATAAGTTGTCTCCTAACGGAATAATGTTATTGCAAGCTCCAATGTTTTTGTCAGAAGAGATCGGTTTAATTCAAAAAAAATGGGCCGGTGTCATAGGCGTGAGTTTATCAGTTAAATATCACGAAAATGATGCTGAAGATCATGACGCATATTTTGAAATTTTGATAACAAAAGGAGAGGAAGCGCCAGAGAATTTAACAGTTCAAGATTGAGGTCTTTCTTAAAGTCAGACTATCATAAGCCCATTACGGATAAAGGTAGCGAAAATAAATTTCCAATCGTGTAAAGAAAAATAGAAATGATTTATCAGAATTAGACACATCTTCTGATTCTTTGAGCATTTTTTTGACTAAATCCATAACTTTTGAATTATCAAATAGACCAGAACTAAACAATAAAGAGTTTGTATAAAATTCCACCCCTTTTTCTTGCACAAGTTTTTTGAAACTTTCAGAAAAATATGGAAAGAAACTACCAGTTTTTTTCTGATCTGTCATTTGAAAGTTATTTTCTAGATACGTGTTTAAAACAGCTTTGCCATACATCATTTCTTTTGGAAGATGCAGCGAATAAGATATTAACGAATTTGATAGAAATGGACTAATTGGCCAGATTCCTGCTTTTTTAAAAGGAATATTTTTTTCAAGCAAAGTTGAAGATAAGTCGGATGGAATTAGGGTGTTAATATTTTTTGAAGTGTTTGTTGCTAATTTTTCTGAAAAATGAGATTTGCCCAAATCCGAAAAAAACTCGGAAAAAATTTTTAAATCATTTGTTTTAATCTCTTTATTTTTTGAAATTTGACGACTGATGCTGAAAAAATCGCCACCTCCAATCCCATCGAGATGAATTTCGCAGTTGGCTTTTTTAATTTGTTTGATTAAGGGAAGATTTATAGAAAGATATGGATTTATATACGGATCAAGTTGCCAGTTTTCTTGTGAAACTAACAAAGGTTGATGATTAGCTTTTGAAGTAAAGAAATCACCTTTTATATATTTTTTGATCTGGCTAAGTTGTTTGAGCTGAATAGCAGCAGCTTCTCCAGACAAAAGAATTGTTATAAATTTTGTGCATCCAAATTTTGTAGCCAAATGTGAAATAATTGCACTATCAGTTCCACCAGATAGTGCTCCTACTTTTACTAAAATTGGAGAAATTTTGGCAATTTGGGCAGAAACCAAGTTTGAAATTTTGTTGATTGCTTCAAGTTTGTTTTTGGGAACTGGAAAACTTTTGATTTGATCTGCAACTGGTTTTCGCAATTTAATATTTACATCATTTTTATTCCAGTTAAGTATTTGATTGCCTGATAAAAGGGTGACCCCATGAAAGAGAGTTCTATTTTGAATAGAGTAGGTATGTGTAATGTATTCTAATATTCCTGTTAAATTTAATTTTGGACGCTCATTTACAGGAATTAGTTCTATAAGGTCAAAAAAACTATCTGCAAAATATAGAACACTATTTGTTTTAAACCAAAATACTTGTAGTTCGGAAAGCAAGGGCGTAGAAATCTGACAACCTTTTTCAGACAAAGTAATTGTAAATTTATCATCGTCGGCAAGCAAATATGAACATGAAAGTTCATATTTATTGATATTAAAAGTGGTTTTTGGATAAGAAAAAGCTGCAAGCTTTATAAAGCTTTGTTTAGATTGAAGTGACAAAAAATTTAAGTCACTTTTATTTTTCCAATGAAGAAAATTTGTGAGATCGGATGTGTGAATTACTGCACGTAGAGTGCTTTTGAATATACTCACATTAAAAATTAACTTATATTTATTAAATATTAATCTTCCCAATGATTCCAGGCGTCATCATCTCCGCCGCCGGGTGGTTTTGCCGAATTTTCGATTCTAGATAGAAGATTAGTCATTAAATCAGGTGTTTTCAATGCCTCATGATTGATTTCGTCGCCTTCTTTCTTCATATTCTCCTTTTTGTTTTTAATTTATTGTAGTCTAGCACATTAGTCTATATGTATAATATCTCCATGTGGTTTATATTTGCTTCTCTATCAGCACTGATTTATTCATTAAGAAGTATTTTGGAAAAATGGTCTCTACAAAAAGTTGATCCATATATTCTTGCGTTGTCGGTTAGATTATTTGCGTTGCCGCTATTTATACTTCCTTTTATATTTGGAATAGCTCATTTTCCAGCTATTAGTGAGTTACCACTTAGATTTTGGGGAGCTATATTTTTAATTTCATTTGTAATGACTCCAATGGAAATGATATTTTTCTACAAAGCTTTAAAAACAGAAGAAGTGAGTTATGTGGCACCACTTTTAGGCCTCAGCCCATTAATGACAACCTTCTTTGGAGCTATTTTTTTCAGAGAGTTTCCAACAATAATTGGTGTTTTTGGCATGGTGATAATTGTATTTGCTTTGTATATTCTTAATTTGGAAAAGAAAAATGAACATTTTTTAGATCCATTTAAATATCTTGTTAGTAATCAAGCTTTTAAATATATAATTCTCATGCTTTTATCATATTCTTTGGGTATTTTGATAGATAAGTTGGCGATTAAATCATCAGATATTTATTTTTATTCACTGATAAATTATTTTTTTGTTTCCATTTCATTGTTACTAATTGCACTAGTAAAAGCCAAAAAGTCTTTGAATCAAATAAGTGTTAATATAGTTCCATTTTCTTTGATTGGCTTGGTGGTGGCAGCATATACTTGGCTGAGGTTCGCAGCTTTAGAGCAAGGCAAAGCAGGATATGTTTCAGCTGTTTTATCATCAAGTGTCTTCTTTACCATTGTAATTGGTGCTATTTTATTCAAAGAAAAAAACCTTTCAAGAAAAATATTTGTAGGAATATTGATTCTGATCGGTTTGGCAATCGTAAAGATTTTCGGTTAAGGAGTAAGTTTAGATATCATTCAAAAGTTCCAGCAAAATGATAGAATATTTTTATGCATGAAGAATATAAAAAAACACTTGAAGAACCATCAGCTAAAGAAATGGAGCTAGAAATTATTGACCTCAGTGAACAATTTTTAACCATGGATCCAATGGTTTTCAGCGATGAACTAAGAAAATATAGAAAACTGGCAGTCCATTTAAAAATTGCTGTTCCATGGAAAGGCGACTATTTTCTAGGGATGAAATTAAAAGCTTTTATTGATGGAAGAACTGGTGAGCAAAAAAGAACTGCTGTTATCAAGGGCACAACGGAGGAACGCGAAATGGCTCTAAAGATGCAACATATGCCAAATGTTCTTAATTCTGGAGTTAAGTGGGAATTTACGGATGAAAAAGAAAAATCCTAAGATGAGCGCCAATATTTCAAAAATAGTACTTTGTACTTCGACATATTATCCGATCGTTGAAATTACCAATGAATTGAAGGGTGAGGAGCTAAAAAAAATTAAATTAGCCAACGAAACTTCTATATTGAGAATGCAACTGGCTTTAGACACTTTTAGAAATGTTGCCAAGGTTGGCGCAACATGTGTTTTGACTGATGGCGGTTCTAATAAGGAATTTTTTGATGAAATAAATAAAATTAACTCCGAAGCAAATAGAGAGGTTATTAGAGTTATTCCAGAAACATCAGCTAAAGAAAAAATGTCTATGGGAGAGAGCAGGAGATTGGCATTTTTTAGTGTTTTTGGTGGTACCATTGATGAATGGAATAGCGGTAAGAGAGATGTTTCAGATAAAGAAGGTGCAGAATTTTGTCTTTGGATTGAGCCTGAAAAAGCAGATTTAGTTACCCAAGAAAACTTGGAAAAAATTCTACTAACATTTACTGAACAAAATGCTGAAATTGTGGTACCAGCACGTATGCAAGAAGGCTGGGAAACTTTGCCGCAAAAACAAGCTTGGATTGAGAAAAGAGCAAATAGAGAAGCTGCAAAAATTGTTGGTTCTCAAAATTTAGATCTTTGGTTTGGTCCTAAAGTTTTTTCAAGAGCAGCTGCTAGGTTTTTTCTTGAGAGCAAGGGTCCTAGGTGGGAGGGATTGATGGAACCTGTTCATCGGGCTATTAGAGAGGGAATTGCTGTTGTGCCTGCTTCCGTGAATTATAAATATGACTTAAGACAGAAAGAGATGGAAGAAGGAGATTTAGGAGATGATTTTTTTTCCAAAAGAGTTACCCAATATGCTGAAATTCAAGCATTCTTAGGGAATGATATTTGGAAACAAATAGGCGATGAATTTCGTGGTTCAAGATCAAAAAAGGAAAGAAAATAATTTTTAATTCCTTAAGAAAATTCATAAAAACCATAAATTCCATAATAATTAATATCTCTTGGTATAATACACAAATGGCATCAGCAAAAATTGACGCCAAAATCATTTTTATGAATACTTTTTTTAAATTTTATCGCTGGATTTTTTGCAGACCTATTTTTTATAAGTTCAACGAGCACCTGTTTAAACTTTCATTGCGAGGATTGGGAATCTTAAATTCAGAAGTTAGTGAGGCAACCGGTGAAGATTATCTTTTGAAACAACTTTCCCAAAAATGGAACCCAAAAATAATCTTTGATGTAGGCTCCAATACGGATGTATATGGGTACAAATATTTTAAAAAAGCAAAAATTTATGCAATTGAGCCTCATCCAAAAACTTTTGAAAAATTAACTAATATTTTTAGAAAAAACAAAAGAATTTTGAAGTTTAATTTTGCAGTTAGTAATAAAAAAGGTACTGCTAAGCTTTGGGATTTTGCAGACGACACGCAGCTAAAAAAAACTCAACCAACTTCGCAACTTTCGTCACTAAATAAAACGGTGATTAATCAACTTCATGGACAAAAAGCACAATCATTTTTAGTGAGAAAAATTACTTTGGATGAATTTGTTCGCCAACAAAAAATAAAAATGATTGATTTTCTTAAAATAGACACGGAAGGGCACGAGCTCCAAGTTTTGCAGGGAGCAAAACAATTAATTAATGATCAAAAAATTGGTTTTATTCAATTTGAATTTAACGAAATGAATGTTTTTTCGGGAAATTTCTTCAAAGATTTTGTAAATCTTTTGCCAGGTTATTCATTTTATAGAATTTTGCCTCATGGATTGTATCCACTCAAAAATTATCGACCTTTAACTCACGAGATTTTTGGTTTTCAAAATATTTTAGCAGTGCCTGAAAATAAGTTAAATTTGATTTTAAAAATCTAAGATGTATCTATTAAATACCAAACAATTTTAACCATTAAATAGTGGTTAAAATTATTCCAACCAAAGTTGTGACGATCCCAACTACCTGAATTTTTGAGAGTTTTTCTTTTAGAAAAATAACTGCCATAGATATTGTGACAACAGATAGTGCAGAGGATATCGGCGAGACTAGAATCAAGTCGCCAAATTCAAGCCCAAAATTTACACTCGCTACAGCCCCTGCCTCAAGTAATCCAACCAACATAATAAAATACCAAGCTTTTGATTCAGTTTTACTTAGCTTGAGTGGTTTTTTTGAAATCATCGCAAAAATAAATATAGAAATTATGGCAACAAATTTTATATAAAGTGTAGTTGGCAACCAACCAATTTTTTCAGAAATATGTTCACTCATGCCCCAAAAAATTCCAAAAAATAAAGACGCAAATAAGACTTCTTTTATTCCAGCAAATAGCTTAATTTTTTTTGATCTAAGATCCTCAAAGTTAATGGAAACTAATGTTACACCAGTTAGCACTAAGGTTATGGCGATGCCCTGAGAGGTTGTCAGAGTTTGTTTGGAGAATATTGCAGCAATAATCATTGAAAGAATTACATATAAATTAATTGAGGCAGCCACGATGGAAACATTGCCAATTTCAAAGGCTTTGTAAAAAAGTAAATATCCTGCTGAATAGAACAATGAAGCCAGAATAACAAAAAATCCAAATATAAAAGTGATATTTGAGTAAAAGCCAAAGATAGGGATTAAAATTAAAGTTAAGACGATACCTGCCAATTGCGACCAAAAGAATGTTTTTAAATGACCTACTTTATCTGATGAAATATTAGCAAAAAAATCTGATGTTCCCCAACCAACCATTCCTCCCAATCCTGCAAGTATGCTTAATAAAGTTTTATCCATAATTACTTACCTTAATAATAAACTTTTTTTTGTTTAAACCAATTATTATTTTAATTTCTTAGCTAAACCAAGAATGCCAATCTGTGAGACTGCGGCCAATAATATGATGATAGTAATGGCAGTTTTATTATCAAATTTGAAAATTAAGAATAAGTAAACCAAGCTCATTAGGGCTCTGCCTAAATTAATAAAAATCTCTTGGTCCATAATTAGTCGGTAGTCATTTGTAACACCTTGGTCACTATTTTTTTCTACCTGATTGAAGAAAATTGGAAAAAATACAAACCAATAAAGTTTATCGAAGACAATCATTATCACAAGATAAATCATGATGCTTAGATAATTGAATGAAACTAACAAGAGCAAAGAGCTGATGATTAATGGAATTAATCCAAATAAAAGTATTTTAGTTCTATTTTCTGCCGCATTTTTCAGTCTTCCTAAGATATAAAGACATAGTCCAGATACTAAACTCGTAATACCAATAATTGTACCCAAGATTCCTTCATCGCCAATATATGTAATGATTAATGCACCTGGTAAGGCTAGTGCTAGGGTAAATTGAATGCTGCCCAAAAATGTAAAAAGTCTAAAAGTTTTCCATTGCTTAGAAGGGTTTTTTAGCCAAAGCTTATTAATTATTGGATTTAGTGTACTTTTTTTCTTGATTATTAATCCAGCAATTATATAAAAACACATACTGATAAAAGCTATTAGCCTGTAGATTGAAACCTTTTCCCAACCAAATGATGGCGAGAGGGCTATCACCCAGCCAATAATTAGAGGTATGATGGTGCTGGTTATTGAACCAACCGATCCTGTGAATCCTGAAACATAGTCGCGGTGGGCGTCAGTGATTTCTGCAGAAAAAATAAAATTTCTTGT
Organism: Candidatus Woesebacteria bacterium; assembly: GCA_017999345.1. Lineage (GTDB taxonomy): Bacteria > Patescibacteriota > Microgenomatia > UBA1400 > PJMF01 > VFLK01. The sequence goes on along the minus strand of JAGNLY010000002.1, from coordinate 44,329 downwards.
AGCCCAATACAATCCCATTGGTAAACCATAAAAAAGTCCATATATAAAAACAGTGGTGGTGTTAAGATCTTGCATCCAAAAAAGAATCAAGGTCATTATGCCCATTCCCGCCAAACCAAACAAAGAAACATTTTTAAGTGAGTATTTCTTTAATAAGAAAGCCGCCCAAATAAATGCAATTGGCATGGTGATATAAAATCCTAGGGCAAAAATTGCTGGAATTTCAATTTGGTTGGATTTCTGCACCATATAGGCAATCATAAAAATCCAAATACTGACGTTGGCCAGCTGGTAAAGCAGAATCGACCAAGTTAGAGACCTAGCTTTTTGCGAAAGGTTCTTGAAATGAGCAACTTCAGAATTAATAACATTCAAAATAAACATAAAATGAATTATATCAGGAAAAATTGGCTAAATAATGCTAACATACTCTGATGAATGAACCTATGAAGCTAAAAATTATTAGTTTAAATATTTGGTTAGGAGGCCTGCTTTTCGAAGAGATTGTAGAGTTTCTAAAAGCACAAGATCCTGACATTTTGATGTTGCAAGAAGTTTTTGATGGTAAAGATATCAGTTTGGAAAAAAGATTTAGAGCTTTTTCAGTTTTAAAAAATGAACTTGGGTATAAATATTCAGATTTTGCGCCAGCATTTATCGAAAATATTGGTGAAAATCAAAAAATTAATCAAGGCAACGCTATTTTTAGTAGGTTTGCCATCAAAAATTCAAAAACTTGTTTTTACGATATTCCTTTTGGTGAAAGAATTGACCAATATGAGTATTTCCCAGTTACTCCAAGAAATTTGCAGCATGTCACTATTAATTTGGCTGATCAAACTCAAAATTCGGTAGACCAAGTTCAAAATTTGGCAGATCAAACTCAAAATGAACCGTTGCTTCATGTTTTAAATACCCAAGGAATTTGGGGAACTCATGGAGAAGATACGGAGAGAAGAACTGAAATGGGCAAAGTTATTTTAAATGAAATAGGCAACAATCAGCCTCTCATCTTGGCCGGTGATTTTAATTTTAATCCAGACACAAAGGTTGTAGAAAACATCTCAAAAACTCTTGAAAGTGTTTTTAAAACAGAATTAGTCACAAGTTTTAATTTAGCCAGAAAAGATTTGGTCAAAGACCCTGGTTACGCAACTGCGGCTGTTGATATGATGTTTGTTTCAAATGATATTGAAATAATCAGTAAAAGTTGTCTCAACGTGGATATTTCCGACCATTTGCCATTAGTAGTTGAAGTTAATTTAGTTCCTCACCAATAGTTGTTGGCTCTCCGTGTCCTGGATAACAAATTGTGTTTTTTGGAAACTTTGATAATTTTTGTAGTGATTTTTCTAGCTCCATCGGTTTGGAATATTTAAAGTCAGTTCTGCCAACGGAATTTTTAAATAAAGTGTCGCCAGTGAAAATAATCTGTTTTTTAGCTTTAGAAAATAAAGAAATACTCCCTGGAGTGTGGCCCGGAGTTTCAATTACCTCAAGTTGGCATTCGCCAAAATCTAGCACACTTTTTTCTGATATAAATGAAACCTCTGAGGGCACTGGAGCAACTTCTTCCTTTTTAAGCCAATATTTTGCACTTTTTTGTGCATCTTTTATCAAGAAAAGGTCATCTTCATGAAGAAAAATTGGCAAATCAAAGTTGAGTCTTAATTCTAATGATCCTAAAACATGGTCAAAGTGGCCGTGAGTGAAAACCATGCAAAGTGGTTTTAATTTTAGCTCTAAAATTTTCTCACTAATGAAATCTCCATTATCTGCTGGGTCGATAATAATTGTTTCTAGTGTTTTTGGGCACCAGACTAAGTAGCAGTTTGTTTCAAGATCGCCAAGTTTGAATATGGTTATTTCTGGATCTAATTTATTTTCTTGATTATTTTTAAGCAAAATGTTTTTTAGTATTTTTTACCAAAGTAGCATTAAAATGCCCGTAACAAAATCAATGATAGGAGAGATAAGGTGTGAAATTGGGGAACCAGTGCCGTTCCAAGGCAAAATTAAGCCGATTAAAACTAAATTTCCATATCTCCTCATAAATAGTTCATATTCTAGAGCCAATTGTTTTGGCAATAGAGCTTGGGCAATTTTTGATCCATCTAGGGGATAAATTGGCACAAGGTTAAAAATTGCCAGCATGACATTGATAAAAATAATTGTTACCAAGACCGAAAGTAAAATGCCTGAAATATTTAGCGCGCCAATAACGACAGAAATTAAGGTGGCAAGTATAATATTTGAGGCCGGACCAGCGAGAGCAATCAGGGCAGTGTCTTTTTTGGGATTTTTAAGGTTGAAAGGATCAAATTGAACTGCTTTTCCCCAACCAAAACCAATAATTAAAATTGCTAATGTGCCCATTGGATCAAGATGTGCTCTTGGATCCAAAGTCACTCTTCCTTGATATTTTGGAGTTGGATCACCAAGCTTGTCAGCAGTAAATGCATGGGCAAATTCATGGATGGTCACAGAGATAATTAGGCCGGCAGCAATGATAAAAAATGAGATTGGATCACTAAAGAGTATTGGGAGTAAACCGATTTGAGGCATGTTCTAAATTATAAACTATTGTGTTTGCCAATCAAGGGGCTAGGTAGTATAATCACAGTTCGACTAAAATTAGATTGGAATATATTTATGTCAAGTTTCGCATTCAAACACAAAAGTGTAGCTCACATCGGAAATAAAGTTTCCCATGCAAAAAACAGAAGCAGCAGACCATTTAAGTTTAACCTTCACACAGTAACTATCCTTGTTGACGGTCAAAAACAAAAAATGAAAGTTCCTGCAAAAGTTTTAAAAATGCTCAAGAAATCTGGAATTACCACACATTGGAAAAGACCAGAATAATTTTCTTATTCAATAATTAAATTTTTAATTTCGTTCCAACTTGTTGGATTTTTGCCTTCTATTTGAACTTTTTCTATTATTAATTTCGTTTTTCCAGAAGCATCCACTTCAACTTTTAAATCTAGCAACTTCATTCTTTTGGCACCTTTTTGAGTGTTGATGATAGTCCACAGGTTTGGCCATGGATAGAAAGCCTTACTTGCTCTTTCCAGTGTCAATGCGAGTGATTTGTTATGTTCAAGCGCAGTTTTAAGCAGGGGAGAGATTGGTATTATTTTTTCAACCTCGATTTTATTTCCAACCCCGGTGGCTTTTTTTAGTAATTCCCAATCAACAAATGTTTGTTCTTTTTTTAGAATTTTTGCAGTCGGTGTTGGCGATTCTTCAGGCTGGTTTTGAGAATAGTCAATTGATTTAATGATTTTTTCATCTAAATTTTCGCAAATTAATTTGAAAGCATGGGAATAATAGTCTTGGTGATTCCAGTTTGGATCTAATTCGAAAAAATCTTGATGAACAATTGGCCCTTGATCAAATTTATCGTTAATTTTCATCAAAGTTACTGCTGAATTTTTATCATTAAATAAAATTGAGTATTGTCCCGGAGAACTTCCTCGCCATTTTGGTAACTGAGAAGGGTGGATGTTGAGCGGAGCAATTGTTGGCAAATCAAGCAGCCATTTTGGAATAATATAGCCAAAATCCACTACTAATAAAAAGTCTACTTTTTTATTTTCGAGTTCAACTTTGAGTATCTCGTCAACTTTTTTTTGAACATAATAAGTATCTATTTCATTTTCATGTCCAAAAATGTCCAGTTCATTTGGAGTAATAACTTTTTTTCTGCCCACCGGCTTTGGAATTGGTGTCAAAAGCCAAGTTATTTCAAACTTATCACTCTTTTTAAGTTCCTGAGCACACAGCACTGTTCTTTTTGTGGAGCCAACTATAGCGATTGTGTATTTTTTCATTTAATAGAGTTCTAGAAGAGCAGGGTCTACTTCTTGCAGCTCATCTCCTCTGCTGCTTCCTTTATAAACTGGAAGGTTATATTTTAAAGAATAATCAGTAAACAATATGCCATTTAGATGGTCAAATTCATGTTGAAAAACTCTGGCCTTAAAGGCTTCAAGTTTTGCTTTTCTGTTTATCAATTTGTCATTTTCAATTATTTGAAATTCCACTTCAATCCATGAGAATCTAGGTACGGGTCCATATAAATTTGGAATAGAGAGACAGGCTTCCAAAATTGGGTCCTCACTATTTGGTCCAAAGATAACTTTTTTGCTAGTTTTGATTATTTTTGGATTAATGTATGTTTCAATTCCGTCCAAGTTAATTGAAAAAATTCTCAATAATTTATCAACTTGTGGAGCAGCCAGACCAATCCCGCGAGGATTTCTTTTTTTATCAAGCGTTTCTTCAAATTCTGAAATAAAATTTTTTAATTTTTTATCAACTTCTAAAACTTCTTTTGCCTTTTCCCTTAGCGTTTTGTTGGGAATTGTAATAATTTTTTTCATTAGGGCTATTATAACATTTAGAGTGCCTCTAGCTTGGATATTTTTTCCTTTGTTTTTTCATCATTTGGTGAAATATTTTCGAGAATATAATTCAACTGTTCGAGAGCTTTTGGTATTTGATCATTGTTTTCATATATTTCCGCAGCTTTCCACCTTGCTTTTTCATAGTTTGGTTTGAGCTCTATTGCTTTTTCGATGAGCCGGGTGCCGCTTTCAATTTTACCCAAACTTAGGTCAATCACTCCTTGAGTATAAACAAGTTTTGGATCCGTTGGAGCAAGTTTAATAGACATATCTAGCGTATTTTGGGCTTCAATTAAATATCTTTCGTCTATTTGACCCAATGTTACAAACACTCTTGATCTAGTTTTATAGAAATTCAAATGTCGATTATTATTTTCTAAAGCCAAATCGCTGGCTTTTATAGATTCGTCAATAACTGCTGAGGCGGCGGTTGCATCTCCAACATTAATTAGTTCTACGGCTAATTTGGCATAATTATCAGAAAGATTATCGTAAAACAATGATTCATGAGGAGATTTTTGTGTAGCCTCTAGCTGTTTTTGAACACCAACTAGATAATTTCCTTCCTTAAATTTTGTTTTTCCAATATAAAATAATCGATCTGCATCCCAATAATTGTATATTTTTATTAAAATTATTAATGCTGTAATAAATAAAATGGAGATAAAAAAGTACTGTTCTGCCGACAAATCCTTAGAGCTTTTTGTATTCATTGATGATTTTTGTGAGTTTTTGGATTCTATTTTTGTGTTTAAAACCATGCTGATGCCAAAAAAGACAAACATGAGTAAATTTACAGTTACTGTGGAAAAACCGAAAAAATTCGAAATTGATAAGTTTATAATTCCAATCAAAATTGCCAATGAAATGAAGTTGTCTTTTTGGTTGGTGATAACTTTTTTGATCACCAGTAATCCAAAAGTTATCAGGATTGATAAATAGGTAAGTAGGCCAAAAATTCCTGTATTTGCCAAAATATTTATTAATTCGTTATGCGCTTTGTTGTAAAGGAAGTCCCATTCTGAGACGTCATTATGTTCTCTTGGTCTATCTAAATAATAACTATATGCAAAAGTTTCTACTCCGGAACCAAATAATGGGTATCTTTTCCAGATTTGTAGTCCACCTTTCCAGACTATTTTTCTAATTTTACCCGAGTCTGTTCCTCCAGTCTCAAGGCTATTTAGAGCTTGTGTTACTCCAGCTTCTGCTGGTGAATTTTCACTATTTATCTTCGTTTCGATTGCAATTTGGCTTTCTTTTTGATTATTCAGAATTTCTGTAATTGAAGGCGTGAACATAGTGCCAAAAATTGCTGATGAAATCATGATTCCTGCAGTGATGAGATAAAAAAACTGGTGGTCAATTTTAGATTTTAGATTTTTATCTTTTTTAAAATTTAGAAAAAGTGCCATCAAAATTGAAAATATTATTCCACCTCCAAGACCAACTAGACCAGATCTTGATCTTGTAAATATCAAGACAATAAACAACAGAATCGAGACAACAGAAAAAAATAGCTTTTGACTAAATTTATATTTTTTTTGAATGCTTAATCCAATTCCTAGTGGTAACAGAGTAATTGCGTAGGCAGCCAACCAATTTGGTTGACCAAAACTTGCAAATACTCTTGACTGCACATCCTGTTTCCAGCATCCAACACTAAAATCATTTTTATCAACTGGTGCAAAAAGACAGCTTAGTGAGTGTCCGAAGTGCTCAAAGATTCCGTAGATTGAGACAAGTGCTCCAGAAATGAATGTACTAACTAGTATTCCTGGGATATCCTTTTTTTTAATATTACTAACAAATGCATAATAAAGGATGATGTAGCTGATTGTTGAAAGCAGTCCACCATTGAATCTTGAATAGTATCCCAGCATAGAGGTTCTTGGGTGAATTGAAATCACTGTTGATATTATTTGAGAAATCAAAAAAAGTAGAATAGGTATGTCGAGGGCTGTTCTTTTGAAAATCAATTTTTTATGGAAAATCATTCTTAAAAGCCAAAAAAATGAAATAATTGTGGTAATTCCGTAGACTAGAATCATTTTGTTGAATTCAAACAACTCTTCATTAACAAACCTGAAGTAAAGAGGAACAGATAAGAGTAGAAAATTAAAAAAATATACTATTATAGTTCTGGGGAGTTTCATTACTATATAGTAGCAGAAAATTGACTATTTCAAATTATTATAAAAAACTGGTATAGTTATATTATTATGAACGATAATTCTGCCCAAAACCAAAATCAATCTAGTGCTTCTTATGTCGACGATTATCAGCCACCAATGATTGCAGATGATAGTGCAATGAAATCTGATGATTTTTCAACGAACAACAGTCCTGCAGACAGCAGTGCTCCAGTTGTCAGCAATGATTTAAAAGCTGATGATTCATTTTCCGACCCTGCTGTAGCTGATCAAAAATCAGATGATATGTCTGGTGACGATAAGTCTGCTGGCAACATGCCTGGTGATGATATGTCTGGTGATGATATGTCTGCTGGCAATATGTCTGGCGATGATAACTCCGTTGACAATATGCAAACTGATGATTCAGAGGATGCAGTCAGTGAAAAGCTTGACGACCAAAATATTTTCTTTATGTTAGGAGCTGAGAATGGTGGCGAAGAAGTCAAGGAAAACTTCTTAAATGAACTACAAGATGTTGTTTGGAATGATTTCTTGGAAAATGATGTTAATATGCTCATAACTTCTGAAGAAAAGGTTAAATTTGATGAAATTATGGCAAAAAGATCTGCTCTTGATCCAAGTCAGATAAATGGTCAAGAAGGTGAAAACATTCAAAATGCTCTAATTGCATATTTAGAAACATTAATTCCAGATTTAGAAGAAATTATGCTTGAGAAAGCATTAGATTTAAAATCAGATTTGTTTGTTGAGAGAATTGCAGGTCTAAGAGAATATAACTCAGGCAATCCAGCAATTCTTGAGCAAATAAACAGAGCTGAACAACTTATGAACGAGAACAAATGGCATTCTGCATCTGAAATTCTAAATAAAGTTGAAACAAATTAACGATAAATTGGTTATTAATTTCTCAGTTTTCTAATCTATACTAACTCCATGAAGTTTACGAATCTTAATAGGAAAGAACTATATATTGATATCGGTTCTTCAAATACTAGGATTCATTCTAGTGAAAAAGAATTGTTTAATGAGCCCACATGTCTTGCTTATCACAAGGGCACTGACTCAGTTGTGGCTATTGGTAAAAAAGCATTGTCTTTACTTGGCAAAGCTCCAAGTTCAATTGAAATTGGTTTTCCGGTTCAATATGGTGCAGTGGCCAACACGAAGTATTTTGAGCTTTTTTTATCAACGGTTATTAATAAAATTATTCCTGAAGAAAACTTTAAGAAACTTATCTTTGGTTTGAGCGGCAAGGTTTCTTCAATGAGCTCACTTTCTCCTGCTAAGAAAAATTTAATGAAAGAATTACTAAAAAAAGTTGGATTTTCTAGCGTCGAACTAATAGATAGCGCATATGCCGCCGGGTTGACCATTTGTAATGGTAATAAAAACCAACTCAATGATATGTGTATTATCGACATAGGAGCTCAAAAAACTGAAATAGCTGTTTTTTCTGTTAATGAGCTAGTTAGCTCAAAAAGTTTTAAGTGGGGTGGAATAAAGCTCACAGAAGCGTTGCAAAAAATAGTTAGAACTAATAATCAATGTGTGGTTGGCTGGCATCTGGCAGAAGAAGCTAAAAAACAAGTTGGTAGTTTTGGCAATCATAAGAGCAAGTTTGCCTTACAAGGCAAAGATCTTATTTCTCAGTCAAGTAAAACCATAGTTTTTAATTCTGAAGATGTGAAGCAAGAGTTTACTGATCTATTAAATGAGCTTTTAGATAGTTTTCAAATTTTTATCTCAACTTTACCATCGGAAACAGCAGTCTCTGTTTTGGACAGAGGAATATTTTTGACCGGTGGTGGCAGCATGCTTCATGGCATTGATGAAGTAATACGTAAACGACTCAAGTGCGATGTTTTCATTTCAGATAATCCAATCAAAGATGTCGTATTTGGTTTAACGTTATGAAGAAGCTAAATGAATATATTTTATTATTATTATTGATAATAATTTTTTCCTTATTTGAATGGGTTGGCTGGTTTTCTGTTTTAAAAGAAAAAGGTTCTCAGTTGCTTGTGCCAATATATGATCTAGACAATTCCTTGATAAAACAAATAAAAAAACCATACGATTTTTTTATTTTTTCTTTCAGTAAATTCAAGTATATGGGTCAGCTGGAATCAAGATACGTCCAAAGTCTATCCCAGTTAAGTGAACTTGATAAATTGAGGGAGGAAAATAATGAACTTAAAAAAATAATTGAAAATAGAGATTTAAAACTGGAAAAAACTATTATTAGCGCCCCAATTATTTCACTGGCTTATCCAGCAATTGGAGTTGGCAGTAAGGATGGGGTAGAGGTGAATAAAATGGTTTTATACAATGGTATGTTGCTGGGGACAATAGAAGAGGTAGAAAATTTCCAGTCAAAAGTGTCTCTTCTTTCAAGACATAGAGCAAATAAAATTTTAGCAAAAACAGAATCTGGAATTGAGGGTGTTGTTGACGGAGATGGAAGAAATGTTCTTTTTACTCAAGTGCCAAGAAATATGAGTCTAGTAAATGGCGAAAGAGTTGTTAGTGTTGGCCAAGAAGGTGTTGAGAGAAATATTTTTATAGGAACCCTAAGATTGATTGACAATAATCCTTCTGCTCCCACTCAAACAGCAGTCATTGACCAAGAAATTACATTTTATGATGTTGTCTTATTGGAGGTTAAATAATGATTTTACTTAAGAATTTAATTTTTATATTTATAAAATTATTAATATTAATATTTGTAATATCTTTTGAAAAAGTCATCGGTTTACCGATAGTTTTTGCTACCTTATTTTTAGTATTCATTATCAAAGAAAAAGATTTATATAAGTACATATATATTATTTTAGGATCAATATTTCTTGCTTTAACTTACAATTTTTCCATCTCTTTTTCTCTGATTTTAATGGTGATTTTATTTATTTTAGTTGCTCGTGGAAACAACCTCATTGCGAGTGATATAAATAGAGTTTTTGTTTCAATTTATGTATTCATAGCAATGGTTGCATTTAAGTCCGAAATTGATTTTAGTAGCTCACTTATAATTTCTTTGTTTTTTGGATCATTAATTGCTTTATTAATTTTAATGAAAACTTTGTTTGCAAAATATGGCCTGACAAAAAAGATCGGTGAGAAAAAAGGTAATTTTTTCAGATAAAAAATATGAAAAATAATCTTATTTTTGGATTGATAATTTTTATCTTTACAACTTTGATATTTAGATTGGTTGATATTCAAATTGTGAATGGCTCGGTTTATAAAAATTTAGCTGAAAATAATAAAACTTATTCTATCGATTATCCTGAAGAAAGAGGAGTATTTTTGGACAGATATGACAATCCATTGGTCTATAATAAGCCTGTTTACTACAAACTAGATACAGACAGCACTCTTTACAGCGATAAAACAAGAATCAGCCACGAACAAGCTTTTGAGACCATGTCGCAAAACTCAGATTTAATCAGAACAGACTTGGAAAGAATGTATCTTTATCCAAAATCTATGGCCAATGTTTTAGGATTCGTGGGCAATGTTAGCCAAGACGATCTGGATAAAGATAAGAGTTTGCACATTAGTGACAGAATTGGAAAATTTGGTTTGGAAAAGGAATATCAGAGTTTTTTAAGAGGAAGCAAAGGATCAAGCGTCTACGAAATTAATGCGCTTGGAGAAAAACAAAGATTAATTGCTGATATTCCAAGTGTTCCTGGAAAAAATATCAAAACAACTTTAGATCCACATCTTTCTGAAATTTCTCTTTTGGCATTGGGAGATAAAAAAGGTGTGGTCGTAATTTTAGATGCTTCAAATTCAGAGGTACTTAGTCTTCTAAGCAGTCCCAGTTTTGATAGTTCGGTTATGAGTGAAACATCCGAAGATATAGAGGAAGAACGACAGAGAATTCTTAAAATTCAAGATTTCTTTTCTAATCCTCAAAAGTTGTTTTTCAATCGTGCGATAAGTGGTGCTTATCCACCGGGTTCTGTTTTTAAAATTATAACTTCTTTGGCGGGGTTAGAAGGTAATAAGATTAATGAAAATACATCTGTCTTGGACGAGGGTGTTCTTGAGGTTGGTGAGTACAGTTATGCGAACTGGTATTACACCCAGTTTGGGGGCAAGGAGGGGGAGATAAGTCTTTTGCGAGCAATATCTAGAAGTAACGACATATATTTTTATAAGGTTGCTGAGTGGGTTGGTCCAGAAAAGCTCAAAGAAATGGCAAATTTATTTTCTTTGGGTGAAAAAAGTGAAATTGAATTACAAGCAGAGATTCAAGGAGTTGTCCCAGATCCAGAATGGAAGCAACGGGTAACTGGTGAAAGATGGTTTTTGGGAAATACATACCATATGGGGATTGGACAAGGTGATATTTTGACAACTCCAATTCAAATTGCTCAACTTATTCAAGCAATCGCCAACAGAGGAAATCTTTGTAAAGCAACTTTGATTAATGATGAAAGTGGACAGTTATCAAGTGGAATTGGTGGCTTGTTTGGTAAAAGCAGGTGTAGAGAGGTAGGGGTTTTGGAAGAGAATATTAATCTTGTACTTGAGGGAATGGTCGGTGCATGTAGTACTGGTGGGACGGGATTTCCTTTTTTTGAGCATAATGAATCCATCTTAGAAAGTGGCAAGAATGCTAATGAGTTATTGGAAAATGGGGCAGTTGCATGTAAAACAGGTACATCTGAGTTTGGTCAAGCCGACGAGCGAGGGTATCGAAAAACACATGGCTGGTTTGTTTCCATTTTTGGGACTAAGAATTTAATAGAATCAAAATTAGATGCTGATAATGAAGGTGACTTAGAAGCTTCTGATCAGGCTGAAGTTGGTAATGATTTAAATCAAACAAATTTGGCTAATGATCAAGTTTTATTGTCGAGAGAAAAGTGGGGAGAAGAAGTTAAAAAGTTTGGTTTTCCAGAGAAGATTGTGATTGTAGTTCTGGTTGAGAGCGATGAGATCAACCCTTACAAGGAGGGGTCAAAAGATGCTGGTCCAGTAGTCAAGGCTATTTTTGACTGGATGAGTTCTGGAAAAATTCCTGCTACAAATAACTAAAGAATTCAGGAATATGCTTGGCTTATTATGAAAGTTGAGCAAGAACTCGTAGATTCTAATTTTAGTTTTTCCAAAAGAGATAAGGAATTTGTTCTATCACTTTTTTTGATAGTCGGAGTGGGCAGACAAACAATCAAAAAGATTCTTTTGCACCTAATAAAATACGAACTCAATTTTAGTGACTTTTGGGTGAATAAATTGAATATTTGGGAAAAATGTCAGTTATCAAATAAATCTATTGATAGCATAAAAAATATATATAAAGATCAACTAAGTTATTCTCTATATGATTCGATCATAAATAAGAATATTCGGGTAGTTTTCTTTTGGGAAAATGAGTATCCAAAGTTATTAAAGCAGTGCGATGATTTTCCAGTTGTGTTATTTGCTAAAGGCGATATTAGTATTTTACATAACGATTTTATTGGAGTTGTTGGCACAAGAAGAATTACAGATTATGGCAAGTTTGCAACCAAAAAAATTGTTGAAGATCTGGTAGCTGGCGGCTTTTCAATTGCTTCAGGCTTTATGTATGGCGTTGATCTTCTGGCTCACCTTGAGGCAATAGAAAATGGAGGTTCGACAGTTGCAGTTTTGGGTTTTGGATTTGATCATATGTATCCCAAAAGTCACCAAAAATATTTTGATAAAATCATTAATTCAGGAGGTTGTTTTATCACTGAATATTTACCAGACGTTGAGCCAGCTGTTGGCAATTTTCCCTCAAGAAATAGGATTGTCGCCGGACTAAGTAAAGGAGTAGTAGTTGTTGAGGCAGCCAAGAAAAGTGGAAGCCATATTACCGTGCAGTGCGCTATCAATGAAGGTAGAGAAGTTTTTGCCGTCCCTGGGCCAATTAATAATCCATTTTCTGAAGGAACAAAATATCTGATTAATCAAGGGGCTACGTTGATTACTTCAGGCTTTGATGTTATACAGCAACTTAACTCAGAGTACACTGGACCGATTGAAGAAAAAAATTATGATAACTTGGCAGAAAATCAAAGACAAATAGTGGATAAATTAAAAATAGAACCACTTTCGATTGGCTCCTTGGCAGATCTAACCGGAATCGATGTAGATAAGCTATTTACAGAAATTACTTTATTGGAAATTAATGGTATTGTTAATGTTGCTGATAATATTATAAGTTTAAAATTATAAATTTGGGGCTACTTGCTTTATAATAGTCCGAATAATGAAGTGTCGATAGAAAGTAAAATATGAATTTAGTAATTGTTGAATCACCTACAAAAGCAAGAAAACTAACGAAATTCTTGGGAAAAGACTTTGTGGTTGAGGCATCAGTTGGTCATATTAGAGATTTGCCAAAAACCGGCCTTTCAGTGGACACAGAGAATAATTTTGAGCCAACTTATGCAATTTCTAAAGACAAAAATAAAGTCGTAAGTACGTTGAGAACTCAAGCCGCTAAAGCAGACATAATTTATTTAGCAACTGACCCTGACCGTGAGGGAGAGGCAATTGCTTGGCATGTTAAATATGTTTTAGAGAATACTACAGGCAAATTTAAAACTAAAGCCAAGTTCCTAAGAGCAACGTTCCATGAAATTACCAAAGCTGCTGTTTTGAAAGCAATTGAAAATCCTACAGAGCTAAGTATGGATATGGTTAATGCTCAACAAGCCAGAAGAGTTGTTGATAGGCTTGTTGGTTACAAGTTGTCGCCAGTTTTATGGAAAAAAGTACGTAGAGGGTTGTCTGCAGGAAGAGTTCAGTCAGTTGCTTTACGCTTAATAGTTGAGAAGGAAAGAGAAATTGAAGCTTTCAAACCAGAAGAATATTGGGAACTCGATGTAGCTTTAAGTGCAAAAAATATCTCAAATACAGCTGCCTTCACACAAGAATCTAAATTTATTGAAGATCTTGATGAATCTATTTTTGTTTCAAGAGTTGTATCAGTTGAGGGAAATAAATTTGAACCAAAAACAGAAGGAGTCGTGACTCCAGTTTTAGATGTATTAGATACTGCAGAATACAAAGTTGAGAGTATCGAAAGAAAAGATCGAAGTAGAGTTAGTTTGGCACCATTTACTACTTCTACAATGCAACAAAAATCTGCCACGAGTTTTGGATATAGTGGTAAGCAAACAATGAGTTTAGCTCAACAATTATATGAAGAAGGTTTGATCACATATCATCGTACAGACTCTGTTAATTTGTCAGATACAGCAATTAACATGGCGAGAGAGTTTATCATAAAAGAATATGGTAATGAGTATCTTCCAAAGACTCAAAATATTTTTGACAAAAAAAGCAAGAATGCTCAAGAGGCTCATGAAGCAATTCGTGTCACTGATATTTCAATACAAGCCAGTGATATCATGCAAAAAAGTGCTAGGTTTACTCCTCAACATGTAAAGCTTTATGATTTAATCTGGAGAAGGTATGTAGCAAGTCAAATGGACAAAGCTTTATACAGTCAAACTTCTGTTAAGATTGGTTTTAAAAATACAAAAAATGTTGGGCCAAAATATGGAACACTAAGAACATCTGGTTCGATTTTAAAATTTGATGGTTGGATGAGGTTGTTTCCAAACAGAGAAGATATTTTATTACCAGATTTGAAAGAAGAAGAAAATTTAAATTTTATTGATAAAACAGCGGCACAAAAATTTACGCAACCACCGGCTAGATACAACGACGCATCCTTGATTAAGGAGCTAGAAAAACGTGGTATTGGAAGGCCAAGTACTTATGCTTCAATTATCTCAGTCATTATTGATCGAGGATATATTGAAAGAACTCAAAAGAAATTTTTTGCAAGTGCTGTAGGCATGACTGTTAGTGATTTTTTACTAGAACATTTTCCAATTGTGATGGATTATGATTTTACCGCTGAAATGGAAGAAAATTTAGATAAAATTTCTAGAGGTGAAAAGGAATGGCGCAAAACTGTTGCTGACTTCTACACACCTTTGGAAAAGAAGATTGAGACTGTTACGGATAAAGCAGAGAGAACTCAAATTCCTGTTGAAAAAACTGGTGAGATTTGTCCAGATTGTGGCAAAGAACACGGCGGAGAGATAGTTATTAGATCTGGTAGATTTGGAAAATTTAAGAGTTGTAATAGATTCCCCGAGTGTAAATTTACTCAAAATATTGTTGAAAAAGTAGAAGACGTTGTCTGTCCGCTTTGTCAAAAAGGTGAAGTCACTATCAAAAATACCAGATGGGGAAAGCCTTTCTTTGGCTGCGGCAATTATCCAAAATGCAATTGGGCGTCATGGAAAAAACCAGAAAAAGGAGAGATGATGTCTCAAGAAGAGTGGGTGGTACTTCAAGCTGCTAGAGAAGAAAGAAAAGCTAAGTGGGCTGAGAGAAATGGTAAAAAGGTAGCTGAAAAAGAAACTAAAGTTACAAAGACAAAGAAAGTAACCAAGAAGCCAGCAAAGAAAAAATCTGCGAAGAAAAAGTCTGAATAGGCTAACAACTTGTGTTATAGTTTCTTAGCAAACCCAAAGGGCATAAATGAATAAAACACCAGATTCACAATACAAAAGACTTCTAAGAGAAATACTGGAGAATGGTACTGTTACCAAATCTCAGCAAGAAGTTGATGCGCTCACTCTCATGGCACCTCAGTCATTGAGATTTAGACTTTCAAATGGATTTCCAATTATTACTGAAAGAAAAATTAGCAAGAAGATTTGGGGTCAAGCAATTGGTGAAATTATTGGATTTGTAAATGGTGCACGTACTCAAGCAGAGCTCGAAAGTTATGGTTGCAGATGGTGGAAATATTGGGTTACAGATGCTAAATGCAAAAAAAGAGGTTTGGAGCCAGGAGATATGGGTCCTGGAAGCTACGGGGCAGCTTTTCATGACTTTCCAACATCGGAGGGTGGAACTTACAACCAATTCAAAAATATAATCGAACAAATCAAAGAGCAACCTCACTTGAGAACTCACTTTATTACTCCTTGGATTCCTCAATACACGATCAGAGGAGAAGGAAAACAGCAAAAAGTTGTGGTTTGTCCATGCCATGGCTGGATACATATTAGAATCATTGATAATAAGCTCACGCTACACATGTTCCAACGCAGTAGTGATACTCCAATTGGTTTGCCAGCAAATTTGGCTCAATATGCGGCTTTAACGATGATGATTGCGCATGTAACGGGTTACGAAGCTTATGAATACATTCATAGTTTTTCGGATGCCCACATGTTTGTTGATCAAATAGATCATGTCAAAGAAATGCTTGGACGTGAAGATAAAACTTTGCCAACCATGAAAATGAACGTCGGCGATGGTAAAAAATCAATTTTTGACTTCAGGGTAGAGGATTTCGAATTAGAAGATTATGATCCACATCCAGGAATTTGGGATATTCCAGTGGCGATTTAGAGAGATATAGATAAGATATTTTTCCTAGAATAGGAAATTCTGATAAAAATATGAAAAAACAATTTGTTGATTTAGATAATGCTAGGGAAGAAGATCAAAAAGAAATTATGAAGCAGATCATAAAGGCAGATCATTGTCCTTTTTGTCTTGAAAATTTGAGAAAATATCACAAAGAGCCGATCATAAAAGAGGGAAA
Source organism: Candidatus Woesebacteria bacterium (assembly GCA_017999345.1). Lineage (GTDB taxonomy): Bacteria > Patescibacteriota > Microgenomatia > UBA1400 > PJMF01 > VFLK01. Next base: position 28,142 of record JAGNLY010000002.1, on the reverse strand, counting down.
ATACTGGATTGTAACCAAGAACCAATGGCCATACAAAAGCACCAAATTACATCTACTTGTTATTTATAGAGACCACAAAATAGATTTGGCTGGAATTGACTCAGAATCAGGCAAAGAATTACTCGATTTACTAAAGTGGGCAGAAGAAGAATTCAAAGTTCCAGGTGGTGGTTGGTCAATGCGTTTTGGTGACACTAATTACTCTGCAGCTTCAGTTAATCACATTCATGTTCAGTTTGTTCAGCCTGATCTTGATGCTCCAGATTATGAGCCAGTTAGAATTAAAATCGGCAAAGATTAATTTTCGGTTGGATCAAGCAACTTAAGTTTAGGAGACGTTAAAGTGCTGGTGGAATTTTAATAACTTCAACACCTGCATCTTTCAAAATTTTATCTCCATCAAGAACAGAATAACCCTCACTAAAATATAATTTTGATATGCCACTAGCTGCAATTAATTTTGCGCAAGTTGGACATGGGAAGGTGCTGACATACATTTGAGCTGATTTAGTAACAATTCCATCTTTTGCAGCTGAAGAAATAATTGCGGCTTCTGCATGGATTGCGGTTGAAAGATCGATATTTTCTCCCTTGTGAAAACTATTTCTTGGATCGCTATTAATGTATGGGCCGTATGGGCTTGGCAAATGTTGATTATGAGCAATTGAAATAATTTTTTCGTCCTTTATTAAGATTGCCGCTACTTGTCTCCACCAGTCAGAACTAAGTTCTTTTTCTAAGTTTGTGCGTTTCATTATTTCTTGTGAAAATTTATCTACAGATTCTGTGGAAGATGGCTCTGGATCACTTTTTTGATCTGTATTATCTCGATTCCATCTTAAAAACGTGGTCGAAAACTCAACACGATCAGGTGATAAATATTTTTTGGCAAGCCAGATAAAAATATCTTCTTTTGGCATGATAAATTCATTATTTGCCATCTGCACGAAGTCTTCAGCCGAGAGCAAGGATATCTCTCTGTCAGGAAAAATAGCTTTTAAACCTATTGCGGCGTCATTTGGATTAATTGCCCTAATTTCTTTTCTTAAATAGTCAAATTCTTGATCAATCAGCTTGATCATTGAGTCATCAATTATATAAATGTCATTATTTTGATATTGCTTTAAAAAATTTATATAGCCGGCATGTATGACTGGTAAATAGATGATTATTTTTGGAATATTTTGTTTTTCTGTCATTTTTTTGATTTAATCTTTTAATTCTTCAAGCATTTTTTCCATAGTGGAAATTAAGCGTTTAGAAATAGTCTTAGTTATCTTTTTTTCTGCTCCAATTTGCACAAGTCTAATTTTAGCACTTGTTGATGTGGTTGCGCGTCTACCAAGAATTTTAATTTCTCCACAAAGACTTTTAAGTTGATCTAGTTGTTCTTTGTCATATGTTTCATCAATTGTAACCAACACATCAGGCTTAACTAATTTTATTAGTTCCCACTTTGGTCTGCCCAAATTTTTTAGAACCACATGGTCAACATCTTCGACATATGTGAGCATCTCTAATCTTTCTTCTTCAGGAACAACTGGTCGATCTGGACCTTTGCGGCTTCTAATTTTTTCGTCACCGTCTACACCCACAAAAAGCACATCTCCAAACTTTTTGGCATCACATAGGTATCTGCAATGTCCGATGTGCAACATGTCAAAAGAGCCGGAGGTGACTACTATTCTTTTGCCTGAACTTTTATATTTTTTGATTAAAGCAGGTATTTTTTGGTAGTCCGTAATTATTTTATGTCCATTTTTCATAACTCCTAGCATCCTACTATATGTTTATCTGTTGTGCTACCATATGTGCAAGCTATGAAAGTTACACTGATCGCTTCTATTACTGCCGATGGTTTTATTGCACAAAATACTCAGCAATCTTCTCTCAAGTGGACGAGTAGGGAAGATACTAGATTTTTTATTGATTTTACCAAAAAAGTTGGTGTCTTAATTATGGGTTCAACAACTTTTGCAACAATTGGCAAACCTCTTCCAGGCAGAAAAATTATTGTTTTAACCAAATCTCAAAAATACGATCAGTTTGATTCTAGCCAAGTGGTGGCAGAAAGTAGAAGTCTCAAGGAGATAATTAAAGAGCTTTCAGATTCTGGACAGCAAGAAGTTGCAATTTCTGGTGGTTCTAGTGTTTACACACAATTTATGAAAGAAGGCTTAGTGGATGAGCTTTATTTGACTGTAGAGCCAATTGTATTTGGTGAAGGCATAAAACTTTTTCAAACCCCAATTAATCAAAATTTAAACCTTATTGAAATAATTGATTTATCAGAACAAACAAAAGTAATGCACTACAAAGTTGTTCGATAAATCCCCGTTATTAATCGGCAAAATTTCAATAATAAAAACTTAGAAAGAACCAAACAAATGACGAATTCTACTGATAATATTACCCTAAAAGTTAAACTTTTTGATAAATCTTTGCCAAAACCAGAATATAAAACGAAAGGTGCGGCTGCGGTAGATCTGTATGCAAGGCTTGAAACGAAAATACCTGCCAAGAGTGTTGGCTATATTCCATTAAATATTGCCTTGCAGCTTCCGGAAAACCACTGGGCGATGATTTCAGCCAGAAGTTCATTGCACAAAAGAGGCTTAATTCTTGCCAACGGCGTTGGTGTCGGGGACTATGATTATCGAGGTCCAAATGATGAATACTTGGCCGCAGTTTACAACTTCACAGATCAAGATGTGTTAATTGAAAAGGCTGAGCGAGTGGTTCAATTAATCGTAATGTATCGAGAACCAGTGAAAATTGAAATCTCAGATGATTTTGATGATCCAGACAGAGGTGGTTTTGGTTCAACTGGCAAAATATAGTTTTTACTTGTATAAAATCAAGTCAAAGTTTAATTTGTTAATTTAATAATACAAATATTTCCCAAATAGTTGGTTTTTTTCTAAAAAATTCAAACTTGTTCAAAACTTAAAATTTGGTTTATAGATCAGCGACAAATACATCATTTTGTTTTTTACCTATTGCATACATACAACATGTTGTGGTTTAGTTACATTTTAAGCATAAATTAGAAATTACTAATTTAAAATAAAATGACAAGAGAAACCAATAACCTAGTTGAAAAATACATCGATATTCCAGACCGTGAGGAAAAACAGGAGATAACTGCAAAAGATATTGAGTTTTGGAGCGGTGAACCTCCAGAAGAAGTTATTATTGCTACAGGAAGTGTTAGAAAAGCATTAATGATGGTCGCTCAAATGAATGACTTCTCGTTTAAAGTTTATGATAAAGCTGGCAACTTTTTAGAAATAACTGGTCCACTAGAGCTTCAAAGATATTTTAACGATAACATTTATAACGGCAATGGCTCTCTCAAGGAAAAGACATTTTTAGGTTATTTATATGGCTTGGAGTTTTATGCTGAGCCAAGCAATGGTGAGACTAGTTCTAATGAAGATCCATATCAGGAAGCCGTCAACAAGGTAGAGGATTTATATGAAATTTATAAAGGAAGAAAAGTATTAATTGTAAGTACAGATACGGTAGACAAACCAAGCTCTTCAAAATTTCCTTTGGGCAAGCCAGAAAATGACTTTGGTTTTCCTCAAAAAGAAGAATTCAATCATGAATCAGGCTATGATGAAGAACTTTATTTAGAAGCAGTCAAAAAATATCTTGAGGCATATAAAATGATTTTTTATGCAAGTAGCGAGCAAATAATACATACCAATGGAGTTGCGGTTTTGAACGCTTTGAATGGTGAAATTGTTAAAATAAGCAAAAGATTAATTGAGTTACATATTGATATTGATCTTGACTCACTAGAGGAGGTTCAAATTTATCCAGATATGGGTGGAGGTGGAGTTACTCAACAGCTAGTTGAATGGGATGATCCAGAGGCAGTGAGTAGTTATTTTGACCCAGATTTATATGATATTTTGCCAGAAGAAGATGATGTAGCTATGAGAATGGCTTTGATGTGTCAAATATCAGGAGCTCCTTATGCTATTATTGAAGTGTTAAGATTAGCTCAAGAAAAAATAGTAAATAGCAGGCTTGAATAGAAAATATGATAAATACGAATTCTAAAAAAGGTTTCTTAATAACATTGGAAGGTGGAGAAGGTGGCGGTAAAACAACCCAATCTGCAAAATTGTGTCAGAGACTTAAAGCAGCTGGCAAGTCGGTGGTAAGTTTTAGAGAGCCCGGTGGTACAAAAATTAGCGAACAAATTAGAGAAGTCGTTTTATCTGCAAAAAATAACAATATTGGATTTACAACAGAGGTTTTATTGTTTCAAGCGGCTAGAGCTCAGATTTATCAAGAATTGGTCTTACCATCAATTGAAGCTGGAAATGTAGTGGTGATGGATCGATCAAGAGATAGCTCGGTGGTTTATCAGGGCATGGTTAGAGGATTTGGCAAAAAAATGATTGAGCAGCTTAATAATATTTCTACAAACAAAACATTGCCTGACCTCACTCTTTTACTTGATGTTCCAGTTGCCAAAGGCCTGAAGAGAAGAGAAAATTCTGGCACAATGAACCGCCTAGATATGGAGGCAAAAAACTTTCATAACAAGGTTAGAAAAGCATATTTAGAATTGGCAAATAAAGATAAATCTAAAAGATGGCAAATTATCGATGCCTCAAAAACTGTTGATCAAGTTGAAGACCAAATTTGGCAGACTGTTTGCGAAAAGTTAAAAATTTCTTAAATAAACTGTTTTTACTTTTCTTCATCAAAAGTGCTAATAAGAGCATTTGTGATAAGTCCATCACTTTTGTCTGAAAATTCAACCTCTAGAGTACTTAGTCTTGATAGCAAAACTTTTTTGCCAAAAACTTTTAGTTTTTTTGCAAAATTTGAAGCCTGAATGGTGGTTATTTTTGGAATTTTTCCTTCGTTTAGAAGTTGCTCTATAAAATTATTTTCTATTTTAAAACCGTTTTTTCCACCATTTTTAAACATGCGATAATGATATTTAGCAATTGCCAATAGATTTGCTTGTTGTGGAGTATATCCAATTATGTCTATAAGTTTTTTGAATCCCTTAATATAAGTTGGCTTAGCATCACTATCTGTTTCCGTTAGATGGATTAAATTATAAAAAATATCAGCAATTTCAGATAAAACCTCAACTTCAGTATCACCTTTGTTTTCTATGAATCTAGAAATAACACCTAGAACTTCATCAATTTCTGGCTGTTTGTACAAACCTCCATCATCTTTGTTTCTTATTTTTTCGCCAGAAAAATCTTTCATGGTGCCTAAATCATCATCCTCTCCATTACCAACAGTAAACATAATTTTTACCTCTGGTGGAACTGATTTTCCTTTTCTATAAGTATTGTTTTCTTTTCTTAAGTACGGGTGAGCAATTAATCTCCAACTAATTTCTTGAGTTGTATCTTCGTGGTCGTTTTCAGTTTTACTGGTTTCAGTATTAGTTTTTTCTTGATTACTTTCAATAATTTCGGCGATCAGTTTTTCGGTTTCAAAATTTTCTAGCAAGTGAATTGAATCAATGTTTGCAGAACTGAATACATCAAGAGCTTGTTGAAGAGGCATGCCCTCAACTGCTGAAAGAAGTCTAGATAGATGTTCACCTTTTGCGATCATATTTCATTAATTATAGGATAGAAAACATTTAGAGTCAATAGTTTGATCTATTTATAATATTTTTTATTACTTTTCTATTGCTTAAACTCCGAAAGCTTTGTAGTATAAAACCCTGATTAGAGAAAGAAACTATGAAGTTGCCAAGAGCAGTCCAAAATTTAATTGAAAAATTCGAGAAATTACCTGGAATTGGACCAAAATCTGCCCAACGTTTAGTTTTCTATTTATTACATAATCCTGATCATGAGCTAGAAGATTTTTCAAAAAAACTAACTGAGCTGAAAAAAAATACTGTTCTATGTGATATTTGTCACAATGTTAGTGAATCAAATCCTTGCGAGGTATGTTCTGATAGCACAAGAGAGAGCACTGTACTTTGTGTAGTGGAGCAGCCACTCGATGTTTTGGCATTGGAACGTTCTAATTCATTCAAAGGCTATTATCATGTTTTGCATGGAAGCATAGCTCCTCTTAATAATATTGGTCCTGAACAGCTTTTTCTTCATGATTTAGCCAATCGTTTGGATGAAGTTGAAGAACTAATTATTGCTACAAACCCAACAATGGAGGGAGAAGCAACTGCTTTATACATATCTGAATATCTCAATAAAAACTCAAAAGTTAATTCTGAGAAAATTATTATTACTAGAATTGGACATGGTTTGCCAATTGGCGCTGATATTGAATATGCAGATGGCGTTACTCTAACCAGAGCTTTGGAAGGTAGAAGGAAGATTTAAGAATTTTATATTGATTATTTGCCTTTGCCTAACTTTAAAATCATATTTATCCTGTTAAAAAATAAATTTTTAGTGGTACTATTTAAGTAGATGGTTATTTATATCAATAACTCAAACCGCCTAAATTCTTAATAAAAAGAATGGGTGGTTTTTTTGTATAAAGGAGGTAAAAAATCAGCAAATTCTCAGGAAAATCGCACATAGTACGTTGATTCAAAGTATAAACAATGCCTTTAAAGGCAGGAGGATTTATATGACAGTATTAGTCGAGTCAAAAAAGATGAAGGTAACCCAAGCCATCAGGTTGTTTGCTCAAAAACAAGCAAGCAAAGTGAGCAAGCTCGGGAAAAGTGTTTTGGGAATTAGAATTCATCTAGAAAAAATCAGCAAGAAAAAGATGGATAAAAATTCTAATATTGTGACCTATTTTTTGGATGTTCCTGGAAAAAACATTGTTGTGAAGAGTAAATCAACTAATATGTACGATGCAATTGTGGAAGCAACCACCAGCGCTGTTAGAAAACTTAGAAAAGTGAATGAAAAAAGAAAAACGATCAAGAGATCTCACGAAAAAGTTTCGCTAACAAGTTAGTTTCTTTTAAGATATGACTTGTAACGTTTGCAACTGTATCTTACAATGTAATTATTATGGCAGACGATAACAAAAATCCCTTAGATGTTTTAGAAGAGTTACTTAATCAAGCTAATAGCTCAAAAGGTGGTGCCAACTCAGCCGGTGGTGGACCCGCAGGAGGAGTGTCTCCAGATGATGCTCAAAAAGCTAAAGAAAAGGCAGAGGAAGATTTGGCCAAAGAGCTGGAAGCAAAAAGACTGGAATTTGAAAAACAACAAGCTGAACAAAAAGCAGACGATGAGCTAAAACTAAAAGAACATCGAGAGGCGATTGTTAAAATTAAGGATACTGACCAATACAAAGCCAGAGTTCAACAAGATTCTAAAAAGCATGATGAAGACGCTCAAAAAGTTGTGGCTTCAGATGGTTATGAAATTAATCAATTAGATCATACAAAGGTTTAAAATGTTTTCTCCAGCTCCAGGCAATGGTTCAGGAATGGGTAATCCAGGAGGTATGGGAGGATTTGGTGGTGGTTTTGGTGAAAATCCCGATGAGAATGCTATCATGCAAGCTATGTCTAAAAGTGGCGGTGGTTCTGGCGCTAACTCTGGAGCAGCAGGTTCACATAATTCTTCAGGACATGGCATGGGAAATGCTGGAGCCCCAGCCCCGGTGGAGCCAAGAGAGGTAGCGGAAATTCCTGAAGAAGCTAAGCGAGGAGCAGAAGATGTTTGGAAAGAAGTAAAACAATTTTTCTCAATAAATACTTGGCTTGGCATTAATCCTGAAGGAATGACCCCAGAAGAACAAGCTGAGGCAAAAGAATTTCATGCTAATTATCAAAGACTTGATCAAGAGCAACAAGGTGTGGCTAGACAAATGTATCAAGAAAAAATGGAAAAAAAACACGCCCAGGAAAGAGAAGATCGCCAGAGAAAAGAAATGGAAGCTCAGCAATCTGAACAAGGTTTTGAAATGCCTGCTGGTCCACAAAAAGGTGCGCAGAATGGTGGTAAAACTAGAAAACAACAAGTCCTACATAAAATGAAACAAGATAGAACAACTTTATCCAACAGCCAAGGAGAATAGATTAAATTAATATGAAACTTTATAACACTCTGACCAAAAAAGTTGAAAATTTTGAACCATTTGATGGCGGCGAGCTTGATGGCGGCAGTCAAGCCAGTGCTGGGCAAAAACCCAGTGGTGACTCTCCAGCTGGCGGCAGCAAAAAAGTTGGTTTATATGCCTGCGGACTTACAGTTTATGACTACACTCATCTCGGTCATTTAAGAAAATACACGATGGATGATGTTCTGGTTAGAATGCTCAAACATGAGGGTTATCAAGTGAATTTTATTCAAAATGTCACTGACGTTGGCCATCTTGCATCAGATGAAGATACTGGTGAAGACAAATTAGAAAAGGGTGCTAAAAAATATGGTAAAACTGTTTGGGAAATTGCCCGAGAGTTTGAAGATTACTTTTTTAGAAGTATGGATTTGATGGGTAATTTGCGACCAGATAAAAGTACCAGAGCCACTGAGCACATTGAAGAACAGCTAAATTTAGTCAAAAAACTTGAGGAAAAAGGATACACATACGTTATTGAAAATGACGGTGTTTACTTTGATACCAGCAAGTTTCCAGAATATGGGAAAATGGCTGGCTTAGATTTAGATCATCAAAAAGAAGGCTCTAGAGTTGAAAAAGTTGAAGGTAAGAGAAATCCATCTGATTTTGCTTTGTGGAAGTTTGAAAGAGAAGGCGAGAATCGAGCCATGGTTTGGGAAAGTCCTTGGAATAAAAGAAGTTTTCCAGGATGGCATATTGAATGTAGTGCGATGTCAATGAAATATTTAGGCGACCAGTTTGATATTCATACAGGAGGAATCGATCATATCCCAGTGCATCACACAAATGAAATTGCTCAAACTGAGGCGGCGACTGGTAAGGTGCCATTTGTTAAATATTGGGTTCACCACAATATGTTGAAAGTAGATGGTATTAAGATGAGTAAATCATTGGGTAACTTTTTTACTGTTGATGACATTATTAATCGCGGTTTTAGTCCACGAGCCTTAAGATTATTGCTTATGTCGGCTCATTATCAATCTGAAATGAATTTTACCTGGGAAAATTTAGCAGGGATGCAAAAAAGTTATGAAAGATTGCTAAAATTGGTGGCGGATTTGCAAAAAAATTCTGATGTCAAAGATGAGAATGGGAAAAAATCTGAAAGAGCGAACAAAGATGACGATTTGAGTGAAAAATCCAAAGAATTTAAAGCAAAGTTTTTTGGAGCATTAGCAGAAAACTTGAATACAGCACAAGCTTTGGCCACGCTTTGGGAAGTTACTAAGTCGACAGAGATAAATAAAGAAGACAAACTGTCACTTTTGTTGCAGTTTAATGAAATTTTTCAGCTAGATTTGGAAAATGCAGCAGCTGTTTTGCAAAAAATTAAATTAGGCAAAGTTAGCTCAAAATCTACTGACGGCGGTTTGACCGATGACGGTTCTGGTGAAAATAGTGAGTTAACTGAAGAAGTTAAACAAATTTTAGCAGAGCGCGAAGTGGCTCGAAAAAATAATGACTGGAAAAAATCTGACGAATTAAGAGACTTGCTTCTAGAAAAAGGCTATAAGGTCTTGGATTCTGCAGATGGTCAAAAATTGGAGAGTAAATAAAATTAGTGGTATATTGGTATTATTGATTTAAAATAATTAATTTGAAAGAAATTTATGCAAGCGCAAGAACAACCTGGTGTTAATGTTGAAAAAAAATTTAGTTTTCAAGACATAGGTAAAAATCTTGACGCTCTGTTAGCTAGATATTTAAAAACAAAATCTAAGACACATTCTGAAGAAATTAGTGTTGTAGACCATGATCAAGCTCAAATTAAAGATACGGATCAGGTTGAGGCTAGAGACACAACTACTGTCTTAGAAAATGTTGATATTAGGAAACCAGAAGAATTTGGAGATCCAAAAATTAGATCAGTTGCCGAAATGTTAAAGAATGGTGTTGAAGGCGCTACCCAAGAGCAAATTGATGTTGCTAGATTGGTTTTAGATAAACTTGATGATAAGGTTACTAAAGAAAAAGCGGCTCAATTAAATGAATCGCCATTGAAAAAATTAGTTGAAATTGCGGAGAAGATGGGTGAACAGAACAAACAACTACTGTTAAAGAATATAGAAGCATTAAAAGAAGAAATATTTAAACGCATACTTGAAACTCAACAAAAGAGTTTGACTACTAGCAATAAGTTAACACTAGAAGATGCATTACGCCAAAGACTGGAACAGACCAAACTTTCATATGATTCAATTTCTGCACCTGGTAAAATGACTTTTACCTCTAATGCAGAGCTCAATGATTTTTTGAAAAATTTACTTGGATTCGATCTTAATGTGATTAAAATGAATAATCAAGTATGGAAAGATTATAGTGCAAACATTGATTCAAATCAGGTTACTGGATTAAATATTAGAATCTATGATCGAGTGGCCAGAGATACTGGCACTGAAAGTTCTTCAGAAAATTATCAGATAGATGTTTATTTATCTTTTGTTTCAGGTTACACTCCAGATGTATTGAAAGCAGCGATAATTCAATCTTTTGAAGAGAAAAAACCAAAAGAAGTAAATTAATAATATTTCAATCAAACTCCTAAATTAAAGACAACTTAATAAGTTAGTGATATATTGTAATTATCATTGATTATTTTTTTATTTTATATCAAGGAAAAATATGCAAGGTAGATCAGAGGCAGAAAAAACTCATAAAGAGGGCGCTCCAAAATCTAGAGGTGGAGACAGACTTAGGAGAATTATTAATGAAATTGTTGCAAAATTATCAAGGGCAAAAGCTAAAGAAGCAGATGCAGGCTCCGAAAAAAAAGAGGTTAGAAGAAGAATCAAAGATCCCGACGTTCAAGAGTCACTTATTATGGTTGGAGATTTTGCTGATAGAGTAATTGAGCTAACAAGAAATGATGTCGAAATAAATGAGGAAGATATTAGAAAAACTCTGAAAATATTAGAAAAGCTAGATATTATTATTGAGGAAAAACATTTTAATACCAAAGGCGTGCCAATTGATCACAGAAACACCAGATGCTTGGAATTTACATCTGTTTCAATGGCTGCACTTAGTGTTGATATGCTAACACATAGAGAAGATTCTGAAGATTGTACTGCTGAAGATTTAGACAGAACTCTGCTTTTCCTAAAACATATTAATTCGTTGCAGAAACAAGAGGATAAGAGACTCTTGGAAAAGATGATTATAACCATTCCTGAAATAAATGCAGTTTTTATTATGGTTGGCCAATTTGAACGAAGATTAGAGAATTTATTCGGTTTGAAAGATGCTGATCTGAAATTAACAATTGACTTACTAGTAAAATTGAACTTTTTACAGAAAAAAACAACTCAAGCAGATGAGGTCGTGGCAGGTATAGATGCTCGTACTGTTGCTTCCAGTTATAAAAATCAAGATATAATTAAAACGATATCTTTGATTTTTACTAAAGCAGATGGACTAATGACACCTGAGGATGATTACGAAACCTTTACTTTGGATCAGATTCAAAAAGTTATGTCTGTCATGTCAAAAATGGACTTAATAGATGCTAAAGAAAAAGAAGACATGGAAAAAGAAGAGATTGTAAAAGATTAAGTTTCTAAGCAGTCTACTGATTTCACCTAAACCTGATAAAATACATCCTATATGTCTTTATCTGTCGGAATAGTTGGCTTACCAAACGTAGGAAAATCTACTTTATTTAACGCACTTCTAAAACGCCAAGCTGCACTTGCCGCTAATTATCCTTTCGCAACTATAGATCCAAATACGGGAATTGTTCCAGTGCCTGACGATCGTTTGGAAGTTTTGGCCAAAGCAGTTGGTACTCAGGTAATAAAACCAGCCACTGTGGAGTTTGTTGATATCGCTGGACTTGTGGCTGGAGCTAGCAAAGGTGAAGGTTTGGGAAATAAATTTTTAGCAAATATTCGAGAAACTGATTTAATTTGCCACGTTGTTAGGGGTTTTAGCGATGACTCAATACTGCGTGAGGGTAGTACTGATCCAAAATCAGATCGAGAGATAATCGAGATGGAGTTGCTATTGGCAGATATTGCTACCTTAGAAAAGCAAAAGCAACCAAAGGCAACTAAAGATAAAGATCTCTTGTTTAGGTGGGATGTGACTCAAAAAATGCTTCAAGCTGCAATGGAAGGCAAATTGATTTCTTCCGTACTTAATTCTGAGGCAGAAAAAAAAGTAGGTCGAGAAATGGGATTGCTCACTGCCAAAGAAATTATTTACATTATTAATGTTGATGAAAATGTGATTAGTGAGCAGGATTCTCAAACTAAAAATTATGTTGATCTTTTAAATGTTTCTCCAGATCAAATTGTGATTATTAGTGCCAAAATTGAAAGTGAGATTGCGTCATTGGGCGATGAAGATTCAGCTTTATTTTTGGAAGAATTAGGATTAAAGAAAAGTGGTTTAGAAAGGTTGATACAAAAGGCATATGACCGACTTGGTTTGCAAACCTATTTGACCGCAGGTGAGATTGAAGTCAGAGCTTGGACAATTAAAAAAGGCATGTTCGCGCCTCAAGCCGCTGGTGTGATCCACACTGATTTTGAGAAAAAATTCATTAAGGCTAAAGTAGTTTCTTATCAAGATTTTCTAGATTTTGACGGTTGGAAAGGTACTAAGGAAAAAGGAAAACAAAGAATTGAAGGTAAAGATTACGAAATGAGAGCAGATGATGTGGTTGAGTTCATGATTGGTAGCTAAATAGTTTAAAATAGTAACTATGAATAGAGCTGAGGAAACTGTTGAAAAGTCAAAATCAAAGAATAAAAATAATGTTTCAAGAAGACACCTTTTCCAATTAATATTTCTTGGAGCTGCCGCGGCTACCAATGAACTTTTTATAAAGCCAAAACTTAGACCACTTATCAGAGAATCAAATGGACTTGTAACTCCAGAGAGTCTTGAAAGCAACGAAAATATTGATGAGACAATAATTGAGACAATAAAAAATTCATTAATTTATTTAAAAAATACATACGATCTTGAAATATTTAATGGCAAAGATAAGATTTTAAGTTTTTTGACAGCCGGTTTTGTAGGAGACGGTATTGATATATCAATGCCTGATCTAAGAGATAGTTTGTTTCTAATCTCACAAGAAGCAGCCAAATATCCTCAAGATTTTTTTGTAAAAAATAATATTAAAGGCGTTCGACTTTCAAATAATATGAAATGGTTTGACGAACCAATTTATGGATTAGCAGCTAGTCTCACTGATATAACTTTAGAATTTAATAGAGATGATTTGCATTCTTTTAAATGCACTTTTCATCATGAAATCTTTCATCTTTTGACTTATCGTTTCAAGTCAATTGATGATTATTTTGAGTATCGTAAAAATTTTAATTCTGGTGCAAAGGCAAGTCCTGAAAGGAAGCAAGGCACTTTTGAGGATATGCCAGAATTAGCTGAACAAATTATGATTTATGAAAGTCACAAAAGGTTTTTAGAAAGAATCGATCAGGAGAATGATCCAAAAATTAAAGAAGCTTTAAAAAATGAGTATGAAATTGTTAAGCAAGTTTATTTTGATATGAGTGGCGGTTTGATGAATGACCAATTTTGGCAAGATTTAGTAGACAATAAGTTCACCCCAGATTATTTTGTGTTATAATACCTCTAATAATAATTAAGTTTTGTCCATTTGTCAGTGTTTTATTTCACTAACAGATTCCAAGTGCACCTTAGGACGAAATAGAAAGGAGCGTAACATGATGGAAATTTTGGCATCACCTAAAATTCGTCAATATGAATTGACTTATTTAGTGCCTGGTTCACTTTCATCAAGTGAAGTCTCAACAATAAACGAAGCAGTATTGAAGCTTCTAAAAAAACACAGTATTAAACTTCTTTCTCAAGAAGATTGGGGAAAGAAAGATTTAGCTTATCCAATTAAGTTTAAGAGCAAAAAGAATTATGAGGGTTTTTATACTCATATGGTTCTTGAAGGAGATTCTCTTAAAATTGGTAAGTTTGAAAAAGGTCTATACTTGATTCAAGAAGTTATCAGACATCTAATAGTATTAGCTGAAAAAGAAACTTCAAGTGTCGAGGATTTAAGAGTTGAATAAAGGTTGCTTAATTTACAGTTTATGTAAGAATTGTAAATATAATATGTGTTTAGTATCAGTCCCAACAGTTTTGTATGGGAGAAGAAAGGAAGAGTATGTCGGTTAGATCATTAAACAAAGTTATGTTAATAGGTAACTTAACTAGAGATCCTAATTTACGTTACACACCAAGTAATACAGCAGTTTGTTCTTTTGGCATTGCTACCAACAGATCTTGGGCACCAAGTGATGGCGGTGATAAACAAGAAAGAGTTGAGTTTCACAACATAGTTGCATGGTCAAAACTTGCAGATATTTGTGGTCAACTCCTTCACAAGGGAGACAAAATCTACGTTGAAGGTAGATTGCAAACAAGAGACTGGAAAGGTGAAGACGGAGCCGAGAGAAAAACCACAGAAATAGTAATAGATAACATGATTCTTTTACGTTCAGCATCTGGATCACCAACCGAAGCTTCTGAAGGAAGTTTTGATTCAGGAAGCAAAAAATCAGCACCAAAGGAAGAAATGCCTGCTGATGATGATATGCCAACAGCTGAAGATGTATCTGATGATGTTCCATTTTAGTTTTAACTAGAAAAGAGACAATATGAAAAGAAAAAAAATAAAACGCTTTAAGCGTGCAATGAAGGTCAGTAAAAGCGTTACTTTCTCATACAAGAAAGTTGATGTTTTGTTTAGATTTGTTAATGAGCAAGGCTCAATTCTCTCAAGAGAAGAGAGTGGACTAACTCAAAAACAACAAAGAAGTCTGGCTACCGCTGTTAAAAGAGCAAGACATTTGGCTTTATTGCCATTTACTCAAGTTCTTTAATCAATTATTAAAGTAAATAATAAAAACAAAGTATTTGTAATATTCGCTCGATAAGACAAGCTTATAGGCGAGTTTACACAAATACTTTGTTTTTTTATAACCATTTCTAGTGGTTTAAATAACTATCGAGATTAAGTAGAATAGACCATCTATGATTAAAAAAATTAAGCTCAGTTATGTAGGAAATGTATTTGCAGTTTTGCTAATACTTTTCGTAGGAGCTTATGCCGAACATAAAACTCAATATTTGGACAGATATTCCAAACTCAACGCAGCATCCGACAATAAAAATATTCAATCTCAACTTTCAAGAATCAAAGAAGCAGCTGTGCCTGAAGGCAAAGAAAATGTTGATTTTAGTACTTTTTGGGAAGTTTGGTCTATTCTTGAGTCAGGATATATTGATCAAGAAAAAATTGATGCCGGTAAAATGGTTGATGGCGCAATAGGAGGTATGACTTCTGCATTGGGTGATCCATATACTATGTATTTACCACCAAAAGAAAACGAAAGAAGTGGTCAAGATTTAGCAGGATCTTTTTATGGCGTGGGTATAGAGCTGGGTTATATCAATGGTTTCCTAGCGGCAGTCTCGCCATTAAATGGCAGTCCAGCAGCTTTGGCTGGGGTAGAAGCAGGTGATTATATAGTTAGAGTAAAGGACATCGCAAAAGATCTAGATGAAGATAGCTCTAAGTGGTCTTTAACTAAGGCTGTAGATATTATTCGTGGTCCAAAAGATACCGAAGTGACATTATCGTTGGTGAGAGAAGGGGTTGATGAGCCTTTTGATATCACTATCAAGCGTGGAGAGATAATTGTTGAGTCTGTAACAATGGAGTTTGTTGAACACGCTGGCAAAAAAGTAGCTCACATTAAACTATCTAGATTTGGAGAGCGAACTGACGCTGAATGGGATTTAGTAGTTAACGAAATATTAGCCCAAAAAGATTCTTTAAATGGAGTAATTCTTGATGTCAGAAATAATCCTGGTGGATTTTTTGATGTAGCAATTGATATGTCTAGTGAGTTTATTGAAGATGGCGTAGTGGTTAGTCAGCAAGATCGTTTGACCAAGCAAGACTACTCTGCAAGAGGACAAGCCAGACTTAAGGATATGGAGCTAGAAGTCTTGATTAATCGAGGTAGTGCTTCCGCATCAGAAATCGTAGCTGGTGCTGTTAGAGATAGACTTGGAGCCAAGCTGATTGGTGAAAATAGTTTCGGCAAGGGTACTGTTCAAGACAGAATTGGTCTCTCAAATGGTGGTGGTTTACACGTAACTGTTGCCAAGTGGTTGCTTCCAGGTGGGGAGTGGATCCATGAAACAGGAATTCCAGTTGATATAGAAGTTGAAGCAAATCCAGATACTCCAGAAGATGAGCAGTTGCTTAGGGCAATTGAGGAAATTTAAGATCAAGATTTTATGCCATTATTCCAGAGCATACATCTGATCAAGAGCAGGGTGAAGCTCAATAAATAGCTTATTCAAGTCACCGTCCAAAACCAGTGGTAAATTATGCCAAGATTGTTTTGACCTATGGTCGGTAATACGATTTTGCGGATAGTTGTAAGTTCTAATTTTTTCAGCACGTTGAGCTCGACCAATTGCAGAACGGGCGACACCAATTTCCTTGAGTCTTTCTTCTTCTTGGATTTCCCAAAGTTGCGATCTAAGTAATTCTAGTGCAATTTTTCGATTTTGTTCTTGTTTTTTTTCTTGTTTAGAAACGATCATGATTTTTGTTGGCTTATGAAACAAGCGAGCAGCACTACTAGTTTTGTTAACACTTTGACCACCAGCTCCGCTGGCTCTAATGAATTGCCACTCGATATCTTCGGTTTTAATCTCGACTTCTTTTGAGTTTATCTCTGGCAAAACAGCCACTGAACATGTAGAGGTGTGAATTCTTCCTTGAGCCTCAGTTTCTGGAACTCTTTGGACACGATGTACTCCAGATTCATATTTGAATAATTCGTAGGCAGTGATGTAGTTTTTGCCATCTGGATGGAGTTCTTCCATAGATCTGGTTTTGCCTAAAATTTTGATTACCAACTCATCAATATATTCAATTTTAAGGTTTATAATTTCGCAAAATCTAATGTACATTCTCATCACATTATTTGCCCAAATTTTTGCTTCATCACCACCAGCGCCAGGTCTGAATTCAATAATACAATTCACTTTTTCTTCTGAAAACTCTTCTGAAGCCTCTTGACCTTGTTCATATTGAAGTGCTGCATCTTCAAGTTGTTGCTTTTGTGATTTAAGACTATCAATCTCCATTTCCGCAAGATCCTTCATTTCTGGATCGTTTAATAACTTTGTAGATTCAGAAATCTTTTCTTCAAGTTCGCTAATTTGGATTTGGTAAGGGTTTGTCATATGAAAGATTGCGCTCAGCTTTTGCTTCGCGCAAGTTTATTTATTTTCAATTATAACCGACCATGAGGTGAGATACAAAGAAAACGACTAGGAAAAGTAGTTATGCTTCTGCTGGTGCTTTTCTTGTTTTAGCAACTTGCTTGAGGACATTTTGTTGTTGAAGTAAAACATCTTTGTATGTTTTTGATTCTTCAGCAGATTCTGTTTTAGCAGATTTTTTGGTTGATTTCTTTGATTGAATTGTTTGAGCAACTTGCATCTTTTTCATAAATTTATCGACACGACCTTGTCTGTCAACAAATTTCATTTCTCCTGTAAAGAAAGGGTGGCATTTGCTACAAATATCTACTTTTAATGTATCTAGAGTTGAACCAATAGTGAATTGTGCGCCACAACTACAAGTAACTTGAGCTTGATTTGTCCAGTTTGGATGAATACCTTTTTTCATATTTTAGACCCTGTGTTTTCATAAAACGCAGCAGGTATAAAAAATACCTTTGCGTATAAGATTGATATTGTATCACAAATTAGTTTTTGATACAGAGGAAAAAGATCAATAAAACTTGTTTTTTGCTTAAGACAAATGTAGGATTAAATAAGTATTTTAAATGAAAGGACTAAATATATAATAAAAATCTGAGCGTGTGGCCCTAATTTGTAATAACTATTTTTAATTTACTGCGAGTGCGAATAATCGCAAATTTTGATAGAAACAAAAAAATAATTTTACAAAAGGGATACGAGGAAGGAGGATGCTTTAGTTTTTTTACAGAATAAGAAAAATAAGACTCAAAAATAATTGAATCAATTTTTAAAACTGGAAAAAGTAAAAGCGATCGAACCGAGTTTTGCCGAATAATGAAGTATATTTGCTAAATTATTCACGTAATCTCGAGAATCTACGGAGACCTCCTGGGCATTTTGATAGTCCAATCAACACTATTTATAAAAAAGAAATGGAAACATTTTTAATAGAGTGAATAGTGATATCAAGCGGTAAACCAATCATTTTGTTGGTTTTGCCGATTTTTTCAATTTTATAATTTTTAGTACACAAAAAGGATAATTATGTGTGGAATTTATGCAAGTTTTAGTGCAGATGCTAATAAAAAAGTTTTTGATGGTTTAAAGAAAATTGAGTATAGAGGTTATGATTCTTGGGGAATTGCAACTTTGGTTGAACAAAATTTTTCAACTTTTTCTAAATCTTCATCAAAAGATAACAATAATAGTCAAAAACCAAACTTCGCAATAAAAGTTCAAAAAGAAACGGGAAAACTTAGTGATGCTAGGAAATTCGAAAATTTGGTCTCAAATTTAGCCTTGGGACACACTAGGTGGGCAACTCATGGTGGTGTAACAAAAATCAACGCCCATCCACACTTAGCCACTAATGAATGTTTTGCACTGGTGCAAAATGGGGTAGTTGATAACTATCAGGAGCTAAAGCAAGAACTTGAAAAAACGGGATATGATTTTATTTCTGAAACAGATACCGAGGTAATCGTAGGTTTGTTAGAAAAAGAGATGGGAGAAATTCAAACTCTAGATGAAAATTCGTTTATAAAAGTTTTTAACAGACTATTGGGCAGAAATACTATCGCATGCATTACCAACGATGGTCGAATAATGGCAATAAGAAATGGTTCACCACTCGTTGTGGGCAAAAATTCAATGGGCGAGTTTTATTTTTCCTCAGATATTATTTCATTGTTTGGATTAATTGAGAGCTATTTAATTATTGAATCTGGTCAGTTGGCCATTTTTAATTCGCAAAATGGTATATTTAGTCTTATGGATGTCAAAACCCAAAAATCAGTAGATGTGAATTTTAAGCATATAAAAGACGAAGAGTCACTGAAAAATAGTATTCAGAACATGAATAAAAATGATTTTAGTAGTTTTATGCTCAAGGAAATCCATGAACAGGCAACAATGCTTTCTAATGTGATAAAAGATTCAAACAAAGATTATTTGCTAGCTACTAAGATGATTAAAGAATCAAATAAAGTTTTTACGCTCGGAAGTGGTTCTGCTAGCTTTGCTGCAGGAAATACTGCGTATTTGCTCAGAAAAAGTGGTATTTATGCCTCAACTATTGCTGCCTATGAAGCTGATTCTTATCAGGATTTCTTTGATAAAAATTCTGTGGGCATAGTGTTTAGTCAAAGCGGGGAGACGGCAGATACAAATGAAATTGTTGAGCAAATGAAAAAAAACAAAATGAAAATTATTAGTGTGGTAAATATGCCGGCAAGTTCATTATCTCAAATGTCAGATCTTACATTTATGTTAAAAGTTGGTCCTGAACAAGCAGTTGCTAGTACGAAGACATTTTCGGGTCAAGTGCTTTGGGGAATGATTATTTCTGAAATTTTATCCGGATCAAAATTTAATGATATAGAAATCAAAATTAATGAATTTGAACATAAATTATCAGAATGGTTTGGAGATAATCTTATTCAAAGAAAAATTAAAAAAATTGCTAAAAAATTAGTTAATACTAGTCAATTATTTTTATTAGGACGAGGTGATTTATATTATGCAACTTTGGAAAGCGCTCTCAAATTAAAGGAAATTTCATATATTCATGCAGAAGGATTTTCTGGTGGTGAACTCAAGCATGGCGTGATTGCTTTAGTTACCAAGGGTACTCCAGTAATGTGCTTGGTTGCTGAAGATGAAAACAAAAAAAATATGCTTAACGCAATTACTGAAGTAAAGGCAAGGGGAGGAAGAATAATTGCTATTTCAAAACTTAATAATTCACTTTACGATGAATGGATTCAAATTCCTGATACAGATGATTTTTCCTTCATTTCAAGTATTATTCCATCTCAACTTTTAACTTGCTATATTGCAATGGAGAATAGCTATGATGTTGATAAACCTAGGAATTTAGCAAAAAGCGTTACTGTTAAGTAGCTAACTTATTATTTTTTTTACTAAAGAATTTTCTGGAGCTACCTACTTTTTAGTGGCTTAGGTTTTCTTTCTGCAAGATACACGCCTAAAAAGATTATTATTAGAGACAAGATTTGAAGATAGTGAATTTCTTCTTTTAGAAAAATCATTCCTAGAGGAACGTAAATCAGTGGCTGAAGATAGGTGAAAAGACTTGCTTCTGATGCTTCAATGCCATCCTGACCTTTGATGTATGTGGTTAAACCAATAATTGAGCCAAAAATTGACATGTATAAAACAGCAATCCAGACAGAAGAACTGGAAAAATCTGTAACGATTACATTTGCCAATTGTGCTAAGGAAAATTGTAATTCTGATAAACTTAATAGTAGAAAAGTAACAACTCCTACATAAAAACTAATTGCTGCAACAAATAATTTTGGAATTTTTTTATAATGCTTTTTAGCTAACACAAAGTAAATAGCAATCACAATATTTTGTGCCACAATTAATAAATTGCCATCTAATGAAAGTCCATCTATTGAACTGCCATTTATGATTATTGGTATGGCCGTTAGTAGAGCGGTGCCAATAAAAGCTAAAATTAAGCCAAGCCATTCATGTTTTTCTTGTTTCTCTTTTAAATACAAAATGCCGGCAACCACAACGAAAATTGGGGTGGTAGTTGTGATAAAACCGGTTTCGATAGCACTTGTTTTAGCTAGCCCAAGATAAAGTAAGCCAAGTGAAAGAGTGGTGCCCAGCAGTTCTAATGAAACTATTTTTTTAATAATCTCTTTTTTATTTTTTATCTTTTTCCAGTAATGAATAAGAATTGGTAAGGAGAGCAGAGCGGCGAATATGAACCTGTATAATAAGTACCTGTATGGGGTAGTTACTGAAAGAGCGGGTTTAACAGTTATAAACGCAGCTCCCCAAACAACTGTATTAATAGCTAGATAAATAAAAGATGAAATTCTTTCGCGCTTATTTTTGTTCATTTTTTTCAATAGAATAAGCTTAGCATAAAAATTATATGAGCAGAACAACTTCAATTATAAAAAGGGCTTGTGACAATCTTAATTTGAGCTATGAGCTTATTGATGATGCGCAAATGTTTTTAAGAGTTTTTTTGAATGAAGATAAAACAAAATCTCATTTATTTATTGCCAATAATTTAGGCTTGAATGATGAAGTTGTGGGGAAAATATCAGTAGATAAATTTTATTCTTATTTACTTTTAAACAAAACCGTTAGCATGCCTAAATCTTTTAGTTTTGTTGATCCAAATGCTGATGATATCTATGAGGGATTTAGCAAATTTAAATCAAATGTGAGTGTGGTAGAAGAGATAGCTGCTATGCATAAGTTTCCACTAATTGTTAAGGCTAATAGCCTCTCTAGGGGAATAAATGTTTATAAGTGCGAAAATAAGCAAGAAGTGGCTGAAGCTGTAAACAATATTTTTAACAAAGAATCAAAGAATTATGATCATGTTTTAATTTCACAGGATTATTTGGAAATTAAAGAAGAATATCGGGTTGTTGTGTATGACCAAAAAATAATGTTTGCTTATCAAAAAGATAATACCTCAGGGGTTGGGGGCGAAAACATCCTTGGTGGTGAAAACAGGCCTGGTGGTGCGAACGAATCCGGTGGCGAAAAAATAATGAGTGGTGAAACCAAAGTTGCGAAATTTGTGGGCAATCTCAGTCCTCTACATTGGGAAAATGCAATCGCACGCATAGTTAAAGATGAAAATCTTCTTGCTGATTTGCAAAAATTTATTAGTCCAATTTACGAAAAACTTAGTTTGAAATATGCCGGCTTGGATATTGCTCGCGACAAAAATGGTGATTTTCAACTAATTGAAATTAATACTCAGCCAGGATTTTCCTACTTCATTAATGACAACGGCGAAGAAGAGTTGATAAAAATGTTTGAGAAAATTTTGAGTGATTTGGTAAAAACTAGTTAACAAACAAATTCCGTTGTTTATTTAAGTTTTTTGATTACTTCATCAACAGTCAAAAGTTCTTGATCACCAGTTTGCATATTTTTAAGTTGAACTTTATTTTGTTGAATTTCACTTTCTCCAACTACAATCACAAATGGAATGTTTTTTTGATTAGCTAATTTAAATTGTTTGCCAAGCTTGTCTAATTCTGGATAAACTTCAACTTTAAGATTATTACTTCTGAGTTTAGAAGCAATTCCTAGAGTTTTTTCAAGTGAATTTTGGTCAAAAATTGTTACTAAAATTTGAGCACTATTTGTTGCCTCTTTTGGAAGCAGATTAAGTTGTTGCACAGCTTCTACAGTTCTATCAAATCCAATGGCAAACCCAGTAGCGGATATATCTTTACCACTTAATTGACCAATAAGATTGTCATATCTACCACCGCCTCCAACAGAGCCAACCAAGTACTCTGGAATCACACCTTCAAAAATCATTCCGGTGTAATAATCCAAACCTCTTGCCAATGTTGGTCTGAACTCAATAGCTGATTCTTCAACGCCCAAAGCGATAGTATTTTTGACGATTTCTTCTAAGTTTGCAGACATTTTTGCAGATTTAATAGCAGATAAAGTTTTGCTTGCAGCTTCTTGTGAAAAGCCTTTTTTTACTAATTCAGTTATAACTTCGTCGCTAGATAATTTATCAAGTTTATCGATAGTTTGGATAACTGACAAAACTTCAACATTAGCTGATTGTGCAAAAGGTGACAGAGTATCAATTAAAGTTTGTCGATCATTTATTACTAATTTAATAGAGTTGATGCCTAGAGATTTATACACTGAATAATAAACCGCAAGTAATTCTGCGTCGGCGATAGTACTTTTGGTGGCAAAAATATCGCAGTCACATTGAGTAAATTCTCGATATCTACCTTTTTGAGGTTTGTCAGCTCTAAAAACATTTTGAATTTGATATCTTCTAAAATATTTTGGTAATTCATTCTGATATTGATATAAAATTCTACTTGTTGGAACGGTTTGGTCGTATCTTAACGCAATTTCTCTATCGCCACGATCTTTGAAAGAGTAGACTAATTTATCAGCTTCTTCTCCATATTTTCCCAACAATAAGGATGCATATTCCAGCGTTGGAGTTTCAATTGGTTCAAATCCATAAAGTTCAAAAACCTCAGTAATTTTGGCTTTTACAAAATCTCTAGCCTTTTTTTCTGGTGGTAAAAAATCTCTAAAGCCTTTTAGTGTTTGTACATTTTTGTCTTGCATAAAGGTTATTGTAACACCTAGTAGAGGCTCAAACCTAGTTAGTAAGTTCTTCAGCCCCGCGTTCTGTAATTAACACCGTATTTTCATAACGATAGCCAAATTCTCCCAAAATATAGATTCCTGGCTCGATTGTGATGATTATGTTGGGAATAATATCAGTTGTATTGCTCCAACTAACTGATGGTTGTTCATGGATTGACAATCCAAGACTATGCCCGGTGGTGTGATTAAAATTTTGACCATATCCCTTATCCGAAATATATCCTCTAGCTGCTTGGTCAATATCTCTTGCTTTGATTGGAGTGCCATCGATTTTTTCAAACGCAGATTTGTAGGCAGCTTTGACAATTTGTTCAATTTCTAAGAATTTATCTGATGGTTTGTCACCAAACCAGAAACTTCTAGTTATGTCTGAACAATACTGGCCAACTTTAACACCCATATCAATCAGTACTGGCATATTATTATCTAATTTTTGATTACTTGGTTGATGATGAGGTAGGGCAGAGTGATTGCCAAATGCGACAATAGTTGGAAAAGCCAATTCATCTGCTCCATAACTTTCCAGCATAGAATCAATCATTCTTTTTACTTCCATTTCCGTAATGCCAACACTAAGTTTATGTTGTACATCGGTAATAATCTTATTTGATATCTGGCAGGCTTTTTTAATTTTTTCTATTTCTAATTCTTCTTTAATCATTCTTATGTTTTCGATAGTACTCAAATTTAGCGTTTTTAATTCTATTTCATTAAGAGTGGCTTTTAGCGCATTAAATTCTGCAACAAAAAGTGTTTCTTCATCAAACAAAATTGAAGTTATTTTTTCTTCTTCAATAATTTTTTTAATATATTTGGCAAGCTCATTTGGATAGCTACCTTTTAAATAAGTTATAAAAGGAAAGTTATCTATTGGTGAAAAATTAGTGTGAATTAGATTAGTTGATTTATTGGTAATAAAAGCGAAAGCCTCACGTTCTTCAGGAACCAAAAAATTAAAATTTGTAAAATATTTAACGTCGCTAGCAGATGATAATAATATTGCTTGATTTTCTGCGAGATTTTTTTGAAGTTTGGCTATTCTATTAATAAAGTTGTTATTCATCTGATAGAGGGGCAAGTGATCTTAGTGTATTAATAGTTGTAGAGTCCTCATCTTTAAACCCAGTGATAAGCACATTAATATCTTCTGAAAAATCTAATTGTCTAGCTTCTTCACCATTTGAATCTTCAAAAGTGGTGTTTTTTGATAATTTGAGAGTTCTTTCTTCGCTGTTAGATCTTGTTGTGATTTTTAATTCAGTTTTAGTGATTGAGGATATGGTGCCAATAATAACTTCTTGGTTTTTTGGTCTTAAAGATTCTGAATAAACATAAATAAAGTTTGGTGAAAAATCATCACCATCTTGTCTGCCCAAAACCATTACCCAGTTTTCTACTTCAATTTTTTCAACACCAATTTCTTGAGTGCCCTTGATAATTCTTGGATTATTATTTAGAGGCAAAATTTTTGTGCCAGAAATATTAGTGATAGTAATTGCTTCATCAGTAATGCGAGTAACTTCGCCAATCATTGCAACTTTTTTGTTTAATAGATTGTTAATTGCGCCATTAACTTTTTCCAAGTCTGCATTTTTCATGATGTCTTTTATTGACTCCGAACTACTGGTAGAATCTTCATCTGAAACTTGAGCAAATACTGACGAATTTGCATTACTTATACTTAGTGAAAAAATGGAAATTAATAGTAAGATTTTTTTTAGATTTTTCATTTTAGTTTTCAGTTTGGTCGGAAGTAGCTGACTTCGTAGCGTCAGTTGAATTTTCATTTTCAAATGCATCTGAAACAACCACCAGCCTTTCTTCAACAGTTTCTTCACCATTGTTATTTAATACGTGAACTCTAATAATATTTGTGCCATCCTCTAAATTAATTTTAAACGAAAAATTTCCTGAATCATCTGTATTGGAAATATAGTCTTCATCATTTACAAATAACACTACAAAGGCGTTTGGTATTGTGGTGCCGGTAACAGTTAGCTCTTTTTCCGTCTGCACTATGCCATTTTCAGGACTATGAAGTGCTAATAAAGTTGCTGCCGAAGTAGCTTCTTTAGTTTCAAGTTGATTCTCAATTAAATTGTTGGTTGATGGTGATTCAGTGATTGAATTTTTGACTCTATATACGCCAAAAGTAATGATAAGACCCATGCTGAGACCAACAAAAATTGCAATGAGTACTTCTTTTTTCATATGATCTATTATACAACTGCTTTATAGTAATCCAAAGCAATGATATCATAAGGCAGATTAAAGGAAAGAAATTATTATGATTCTCACATATCACGGACACTCAACATTTAAAATTAAAGGTAAAAAAGGCACAGTTATTATGGATCCTTTTGATGATTATATTGGCATGCCTTTACCAAGAATGAGTGGAGATATTGTCACAGTTTCCCACGATCACAAAGATCATAATGCAATCAAAAAAGTTTCTGGAACCACGAGAAGAGAGAATCCATTTATTGTTACCAGATCTGGAGAATATGAAGTTGGTGGAGTATCAATTTTTGGAGTCAGAACTTTTCATGATGCTGATGGAGGTGTGCAAAGAGGTGAAAACATAGTTTATACATCTTTAGTGGATGGTTTGAGAATTTGTCATTTAGGTGATCTTGGACACGAGTTGAGCCCTGAGCAAATTGAGGAAATTGGTTCGGTAGATATTCTTTTATGTCCAGTCGGTGGTGTTTACACGATCGATCCAGAATTAGCAGTCAAAACAATTCGTGCAATAGAACCTGGAATTGCAATCCCAATGCATTTCAAAACTAATAGACACAATGCCGATGTTTTTGGAGACCTTAAGACTCTTGAAGATTTTTTGAAAGTTTATGGTGTGTCACCAGAACCAAAAGCAAAGCTTGATATAGACAGTAAAGCTGGAATTCCTGAAGAAACAGAGTTAGTTGTTTTAAGCGAAATAGCTTAGATAGATAAACTTTATGGTAGACAATTTGATAGGTAGATTACCACCTCAAAATCTTGAAGCAGAAAAATCTGTCTTAGGTTCAATTCTGATTGATTCCGATTCTATTGTTGCTATCGCTGATATTCTGACCCCAGAAAGTTTTTATGAAAATGCCAATCAGTATATTTATGCTGCAATGGAAACTTTATATGAAAAACGTCAGCCAATTGATGTTGTTACTCTAAATAATCAAATCAAAAAAATGAAGAAACTAAAAGAGGTTGGGGGCACAGCGGCAATTGCTGAGCTTTCAAACTTAGTTTCTACATCCGCCAACATTAAACATTATGCCAAACTTGTGGCCGAAGCTTATGTCAAAAGAAAAATGATTAGTTTGTCTAGCGAACTAAGCCAATTAGCTTTCGATGATGGTAAAGATGTGACCGATATCATGGATTTGGCTGAGCAAAGAGTTTTTGCACTTTCACAAACACAGAATAAAAATGTGTTTTTACCTATCAAAGACACTTTGGTTGAATCATTTGAGAGATTAGATGAGTTGCAAAAACATGGTGGCGAGCTTCGTGGTATGCCAACTGGCTTTGCTGATTTAGACAAGGTTTTGGCTGGATTTCAAAAATCAAACTTGATTGTTTTAGCAGCAAGACCTGGAACAGGAAAAACTGCTTTTTCACTCAATATGGCACAACATATGACTGTGGTTGCCAAAAAGAAGGTTGGTTTTTTCTCACTCGAAATGAGTAGGGAAGAGTTGGTGGATCGTTTGTTAGTTGGCCAGGCAGATATTGATGCCTGGAAACTCAAAACAGGTAGACTTGATCAACAAGATTTTCTTAAACTATCAGACGCTATGGGTGTTTTAGCTGACGCTGGGCTTTATATAGATGACACACCAGCTTTGACAATCTTTGAAATGAGAACTCGTGCTAGAAGATTAAAAACCGAATTTGATATTGATATGTTAATTGTCGACTATTTACAGTTGGCACATGGTAGAACAAGAGACAATCGTGTTACTGAGGTTGCAGAAATATCCCAAGGACTTAAAAACATTGCTAGAGAACTGAAAATACCAGTTTTAGCACTTTCACAACTTTCTCGTGCAATTGAGAGTAGAACAGAGAAAACTCCTCAATTATCAGATTTAAGAGAGTCTGGCTCTATTGAACAGGATGCCGACGTGGTTATGTTTCTTTACCGAAAAGATGATGATATTAGAGAAGCAGTTAATTTAAAGATTTCAAAACATCGCAATGGAGGTATGGCAGATATTGATCTCTATTTCAGAGGCGATAGAGTCAAGTTTTATGGTATGGAAAGTCATAGACAGAGTTAAAATAATGTTTAAAAAGCTCTCGCAAACTTCGTTTGAATGTTCGCTTTTTAGTAGCAATTTACTAATGAGGCGTCTTACTTACCTTTGATTCTGAAGCTTGATTAGACTACTTGATAGCCAAAGAGTAGATAAACAAGTCCACCTGACAGAACTAAAAACATCGCCAAAAAACCTAAGTTTGACTTAAGGTCTTTTAAAGACTTGTCTGAGTTTGGATTGTCTACACTAATAATCACGACTGTAGCAACTATAAACCAAATAACGGCTCTAATAACCACAGACCAGATACTATCCAATCTAAACATAGATTCGACTATGTTTCTAAAAATTTCCATATATAAGACTATGCAATAT